>NZ_JBHMFR020000001.1:184560-484560 GCF_042436615.2 Streptococcus bovismuti
TAAGCATTGTATTTATTGTATATGAATCTGGAGAAAAAATCAAAGATATTTTTGAAGGATAATATGAGAACAAGGGAGAATATATGACCTTAGAATGGGAAGAATTTCTAGATCCTTACATTCAAGCTGTTGGTGAGTTAAAGATTAAACTTCGTGGTATTCGTAAGCAATATCGCAAGCAAAATAAGCATTCTCCGATTGAGTTTGTGACTGGTCGAGTCAAGCCGATTGAAAGTATCAGGGAAAAAATGGCTCGTCGTGGCATTACTTATGCGACCTTGGAACACGATTTGCAGGATATTGCTGGCTTGCGTGTGATGGTCCAGTTTGTAGATGACGTCAAGGAAGTAGTGGAGATTTTGCGCAAACGTCAGGACATGCGCATCATACAGGAGCGAGATTACATTACTCATCGAAAAGCATCAGGCTATCGTTCCTATCATGTGGTAGTAGAATATACGGTTGATACCATCAATGGAGCCAAGACAATTTTGGCGGAAATTCAGATTCGTACCTTGGCCATGAATTTCTGGGCAACGATAGAACATTCTCTCAACTACAAGTACCAAGGGGATTTCCCAGAGGAAATTAAAAAGAGACTGGAAATTACTGCCAAAATTGCCCATCAGTTGGATGAAGAAATGGGTAAAATTCGAGATGATATCCAGGAAGCCCAGGCTCTTTTTGATCCTTTGAGTAGAAAATTAAATGACGGTGTAGGAAACAGTGACGATACAGATGAAGAATACAGGTAAACGAATTGACCTGATAGCTAATAGAAAACCGCAGAGTCAAAGGGTTTTGTATGAATTGCGAGATCGTTTGAAGAGAAATCAGTTTATACTCAATGATACCAATCCGGACATTGTCATTTCCATTGGTGGGGATGGCATGCTCTTGTCGGCCTTTCATAAGTACGAAGACCAGCTTGACAAGGTACGCTTTATCGGTCTTCATACGGGACATTTGGGCTTCTATACGGACTACCGTGATTTTGAGTTAGACAAACTAGTGACTAATTTGCAGCTAGATACGGGAGCAAGAGTTTCTTACCCTGTTCTAAATGTGAAGGTCTTTCTTGAGAATGGTGAAGTTAAGATTTTCAGAGCACTAAACGAAGCTAGCATCCGCAGGTCCGATCGAACCATGGTGGCAGATATTGTCATCAATAGTGTTCCCTTTGAACGTTTTCGTGGAGACGGGCTAACAGTTTCGACACCGACTGGTAGTACTGCCTATAACAAGTCGCTTGGCGGTGCTGTTTTACACCCTACCATTGAAGCTTTGCAATTAACGGAAATTGCTAGCCTCAACAATCGGGTCTATCGAACGCTAGGCTCTTCCATTATTGTGCCTAAGAAGGATAAGATTGAACTCATTCCAACAAGAAACGATTACCATACCATTTCGGTGGATAATAGCGTTTATTCTTTTCGTAGTATCGAGCGAATCGAGTATCAAATTGATCATCATAAGATTCACTTTGTCGCGACTCCTAGCCATACCAGCTTCTGGAACCGCGTTAAGGATGCCTTTATCGGCGAGGTGGATGAATGAGGTTTGAATTTATCGCAGATGAACATGTCAAGGTTAAGACCTTTTTGAAAAAGCATGAGGTTTCTAAGGGACTTCTGGCCAAGATTAAGTTTCGAGGTGGAGCTATTCTAGTCAATGACCAACCGCAAAATGCAACCTATCTATTGGATATTGGAGACCGAGTTATCATCGATATTCCTGCTGAGGAAGGCTTTGAAACTCTAGAAGCTATCGAGCGCCCACTGGATATTCTCTATGAGGATGACCATTTTCTAGTCTTGAATAAACCCTATGGAGTGGCGTCTATTCCTAGTGTCAACCACTCCAATACTATTGCCAATTTTATCAAGGGTTACTACGTCAAGCAAAACTATGAAAATCAGCAGGTTCACATTGTAACTAGGCTTGATCGAGATACTTCTGGTTTGATGCTCTTTGCTAAGCACGGCTATGCCCATGCACGATTAGATAAGCAGTTGCAGAAGAAGTCTATTGAAAAGCGCTATTTTGCTTTGGTTAAAGGCGATGGACGCTTGGAGTCAGAGGGGGAAATTATTGCTCCGATTGCTCGTGATGAAGACTCCATTATTACCAGACGCGTAGCTAAAGGTGGAAAGTATGCCCATACTTCTTACAAGATTGTAGCTTCTTATGGGAATATTCACTTGGTAGACATTCGCCTGCACACTGGTCGAACCCACCAAATCCGAGTCCATTTTTCTCATATTGGTTTTCCTTTGTTGGGCGATGATTTGTATGGGGGTAGTCTGGACGACGGCATCCAACGTCAGGCCCTACATTGCCATTACCTATCCTTTTATCATCCATTTTTAGAGCAAGACTTGCAGTTAGAAAGTCCCGTGCCGGATGATTTTAGCAACCTTATTACCCAGTTATCAACTAATACTCTATAAAAAATGTTTCAGAGTATAATTATTATCTTAAAGGAGAAAACTCATGGAAGTTTTTGAAAGTCTCAAAGCCAACTTGGTTGGTAAAAATGCTCGTATCGTTCTCCCTGAAGGGGAAGAACCTCGTATTCTTCAAGCGACTAAACGCCTGGTAAAAGAAACAGAAGTGATTCCTGTTTTGCTTGGAAATCCTGAAAAAATTAAAATTTATCTTGAAATTGAAGGAATCATGGATGGTTATGAAGTCATTGACCCTCAACACTACGATAAATTTGAAGAAATGGTTGCTGCCTTGGTGGAGCGTCGCAAGGGTAAAATGTCTGAAGAAGATGCACGCAAGGTTTTGGTTGAAGATGTCAACTACTTTGGTGTTATGTTGGTATACTTAGGCTTGGTTGATGGAATGGTATCAGGTGCGATTCACTCAACAGCTTCAACAGTACGTCCAGCCCTTCAAATCATTAAAACTCGTCCAAATGTAACTCGTACTTCAGGTGCTTTTCTCATGGTTCGTGGTACGGAACGTTACCTATTTGGAGACTGTGCCATCAACATCAATCCAGACGCGGAAGCCTTGGCTGAAATTGCCATCAACTCAGCAATCACAGCTAAGATGTTTGGCATCGAGCCTAAAATTGCTATGCTAAGCTATTCTACTAAAGGTTCAGGATTTGGAGAAAGTGTTGATAAGGTTGTTGAAGCAACTAAAATTGCTCACGACTTGCGTCCTGACCTTGAAATCGATGGTGAGTTGCAATTTGATGCAGCCTTTGTTCCTGAAACTGCAGCTCTGAAAGCTCCTGGAAGTACGGTAGCTGGTCAAGCAAATGTCTTCATCTTCCCAGGTATCGAGGCAGGAAATATCGGCTACAAGATGGCAGAACGCCTTGGTGGTTTTGCGGCTGTTGGACCTGTTTTGCAAGGTTTGAACAAGCCAGTTAACGACCTTTCTCGTGGATGTAATGCTGATGATGTTTACAAGTTGACCCTTATCACAGCAGCTCAAGCGGTTCATCAATAATATTAAGTCCTCTTTCCTTTGGGAAGAGGCTTTTTAATACTCAATGAAAATCAAAGAGCAAACTAGGAAACTAGCCGCAGGCTGTACTTGAGTACGGCAAGGCGACGTTGACGTGGTTTGAATTTGATTTTCGAAGAGTATTAATACTAGGAAAAGGACAGTTAGAATCTTCTGTGTTATACTAGAGTTATGTTAGATTTGAAAGAATACGGAATTGTCATGTGGCCGGAGGAGAAAATCATTTCTTTTCGTGAGAAACTTCTCACTTGGTATGATGAAAACAAAAGAGATTTACCATGGCGTAGAAGTAAAAATCCTTATCATATCTGGGTGTCTGAAATTATGCTCCAGCAGACTAGGGTAGATACGGTTATTCCTTATTACGAACGATTCTTGGACTGGTTTCCAACAGTTGAAAGTTTGGCGAATGCGCCTGAAGAGCGTTTGTTGAAGGCTTGGGAAGGTTTGGGTTACTATTCTCGAGTTCGTAATATGCAGGCTGCAGCCCAGCAGATTATGACTGACTTTGGTGGCCAATTTCCAAACACCTATGAAGGAATTTCCAGTTTGAAAGGGATTGGTCCTTACACAGCAGGAGCCATTTCCAGTATTGCTTTTAACTTGCCTGAACCAGCTGTAGATGGTAATGTCATGCGTGTTTTGGCGCGTCTATTTGAAGTTAATCATGATATCGGAGTTCCTAGCAATCGCAAAATTTTTCAGGCAATGATGGAAATCTTGATTGACCCAGAACGTCCGGGTGATTTTAATCAAGCTTTGATGGACTTAGGATCTGATATTGAGGCGCCTGTAAATCCTAGGCCAGAAGAAAGTCCGGTTAAGGACTTCAGTGCGGCATATCAGAATGGAACAATGGACCGTTATCCAATCAAGGCTCCTAAGAAAAAGCCTGTCCCAATTTATCTTAAAACCTTGGTGGTCAAAAATACTCAGGGAGAATTTTTACTTGAAAAGAATGAAAGTGAAAAGCTCTTGGCAGGTTTTTGGCATTTCCCCTTGATAGAAGTAGATAACTTTTCGCAAGAAGAGCAGTTTGACCTCTTTCATCAGGTTGCAGAAGAAAGTGTGAACTTTGGCCCCAGTCCAGAAGAGAGTTTTCAGCAGGACTATGACTTAGAAGTTGATTGGCTTGATATTTATTTTGACACTGTCAAGCATATCTTTAGTCACCGCAAGTGGCATGTTCAAATTGTAGCAGGTCAAGTGAGTGATTTCCATGTTTTTTCAGATAGGGAAGTTCGCTGGCTTTCACCAGAAGAATTCAAGGATGTTCCACTTGCTAAACCCCAACAAAAAATCTGGCAGGCTTATGCAAAAGCCAACTTAGACAGTAGCAAAGACTAGCTATTGTGTCTTCTTGTTATTTTTTTGGTATAATGGTAGAGAAAAAGGTGAACAAATGAAAAAAATATTAATTGTAGATGATGAAAAACCAATCTCGGATATTATCAAGTTTAACATGACCAAGGAAGGTTACGAGGTTGTAACTGCTTTTAACGGTCGTGAAGCGCTAGAGCAATATGAAGCAGAGCAACCAGATATTATTATTCTGGATTTGATGCTTCCAGAAATCGATGGTTTAGAAGTTGCTAAGACCATTCGCAAGACTAGTAGTGTGCCTATTATCATGCTTTCGGCTAAAGATAGCGAATTTGATAAGGTTATCGGTTTAGAGCTTGGGGCGGATGACTATGTAACCAAACCCTTCTCAAATCGTGAGTTGCAGGCGCGTGTTAAAGCTCTTCTCCGTCGCACGGACTTGGTTTCTGTAGATAATCAAGAGTCAGATGAAAAGAAAGCCCAACCCTTGCAAATTGGGGATTTGGAGATTGTGCCAGATGCTTATGTAGCTAAAAAATATGGTGAAGAACTAGACTTGACCCACCGTGAATTTGAGCTCTTGTACCACTTGGCTTCTCATATTGGTCAAGTGATTACACGTGAACACTTGCTTGAAACGGTCTGGGGTTATGATTATTTCGGAGATGTTCGAACTGTTGACGTAACTATCAGACGTTTGCGTGAGAAGATTGAAGATACACCTAGTCGTCCAGAATATATCCTAACACGTCGTGGTGTTGGTTATTATATGAGAAATAATGATTGAATTGATTAGAAAAAATATTCTTACTAGTGATTTTATCTTCATTTTAATTTTATTGGGTTTTATCTTGATTGTTACCTTGCTTTTGCTAGAAAATCGGCGAGATAATATTCGGTTGAAGCAAATTAATCAAAAAGTTAAAGACTTGATTGCAGGAGATTATTCTCAGGTATTGGATATGCAGGGAAGCTCTGAGATCACTAATATTACCAATAATCTCAATGATTTATCAGAAGTAATTCGCTTGACTCAAGAAAATCTGGAACAAGAGAGTAAACGATTGAATAGTATCCTCTCATACATGACAGACGGAGTTCTTGCGACCAATCGTCGTGGCAAGATTACTATGATTAATGACATGGCTAAGAAACAGCTAGGTGTTCAGAAAGAAGAGGTTCTCAATAAAAGTATTCTAGAATTGCTTAAGATTGAAGATGAGTATGAACTTCGTGATTTGATTACCCAAGTTCCTGAGCTTATGATTGATTCTCAGGATGACAATGGTGAATATCTGAGCCTTCGTGTACGTTTTGCCTTGGTTCGTCGTGAGTCTGGCTTTATTTCTGGTTTGGTTGCTGTTTTACACGATACGACGGAGCAGGAGAAGGAGGAGCGCGAACGGAGACTCTTTGTTTCCAACGTTAGTCATGAGCTACGGACGCCACTGACTAGTGTTAAATCCTATCTTGAAGCCTTGGATGAGGGAGCCTTGTCAGAACCTGTCGCACCAGACTTTATCAAGGTATCTCTTGATGAAACTAACCGTATGATGCGAATGGTGACAGATCTTCTCCATCTTTCACGTATTGATAATGCAACCAGTCATCTAGATGTCGAACTGATTAATTTTACTGCCTTTATTACCTTTATTCTTAACCGTTTTGATAAGATGAGAGGACCAGATGAGGAGAAGAAATACGAATTGGTGAGAGATTATCCGATTACCTCTGTCTGGATTGAAATTGATACAGATAAAATGACACAGGTGATTGATAATATTCTCAACAATGCTATTAAGTATTCGCCTGATGGTGGGAAAATCACAGTGACCATGAAGACGACTGATGATCAGATGATTTTATCCATCTCAGACCAAGGTTTGGGTATTCCAAAGCAGGATTTACCACGTATCTTTGACCGTTTTTATCGTGTGGATCGTGCTAGAAGTCGTGCCCAAGGTGGTACAGGTCTGGGTCTGTCCATTGCTAAAGAAATTATCAAACAACATAAGGGCTTTATTTGGGCCAAGAGTGAATACGGTAAGGGATCAACCTTCACCATTGTGTTACCTTATGATAAGGATGCAGTGAAAGAAGAAGTATGGGAGGCCGAAGTAGAAGACTAGAATGAGTGAAACAGGCTTTAAATACAGTATTTTAGCGTCGGGTTCCAGTGGAAATTCCTTTTATTTGGAAACCCCAAAAAAGAAGATATTAGTGGATGCAGGCTTGTCTGGTAAGAAAATTACCAGCCTACTTGCTGAAATTAACCGTAAACCAGAAGACTTGGATGCCATCTTGATTACGCATGAGCATTCAGACCATATCCACGGTGTGGGTGTTTTGGCTCGCAAGTATGGTATGGATTTATATGCCAATGAAAAGACTTGGCAAGCAATGGAAAATAGCAAGTATCTTGGCAAGGTAGATTCTTCGCAAAAGCATATCTTTGAAATGGGTAAAACCAAAACCTTTGGAGATATCGACATCGAGAGTTTTGGTGTTAGCCATGATGCAGTCGCACCGCAGTTCTATCGCTTTATGAAGGATGATAAGTGTTTTGTCATGCTGACTGATACAGGTTATGTGAGTGACCGTATGGCAGGAATTGTCGAAAATGCGGATGGCTATCTTATCGAATCCAACCATGATGTAGAGATTTTGAGAGCTGGCTCTTACGCTTGGCGACTTAAACAACGAATCCTATCGGATCTGGGTCACCTTTCTAACGAAGATAGTGCTGAAGCAATGATTCGGACACTTGGGAATCGCACTAAAAAAATCTACCTTGGACATTTATCTAAGGAAAATAATATCAAGGAACTGGCTCACATGACCATGGTCAATCAGCTAGCCCAAGCTGATTTAGGTGTAGGAGTAGACTTTAAGGTTTACGATACCTCACCAGATACCGCAACACCATTGACAGATATATAAAAAGAAGGCGAATATGCCTTTTTTCATATATTTTAGTAGAGATTTGGTGTGGTATAATATTAAAAAATGACATAGGAGAAATAATGTGAAAAGAAAATGGTTATTTGAGGATTACTATGACACAACGATTATCATACTTGCGTTAATCTCTGTTATTCTTGTATTGCTTGGATTTGCTGAGATGATTGATTTGGACAATCCGCCTTATAGTATTATTGATTTAGTAATCTGGGGTGTTTTTGTAATTGATTATAGTTGGCGCTTTTTTATTACTAAAAGAAAATGGCGCTTTATTCTAGAAAATATTTTTGACTTATTGACTATTCTCCCTTTAAATGCTATTTTTACAGTTTTTCGATTAGGTCGTATCCTTCGTTTAGCTAAACTAACAAAATTACTGAAACTGACTCGTTTACTTAGAATAATTGGACTTACAGGTAAATTAGAAAGAAAAATTAGCAGTTTCTTACGGACAAATGGCCTGATTTATATCTTGTATGTTAATATCTTTATTGTGCTAGTAGGAAGCTCAATTTTATCTGTAGTTGAAGAAAAATCCTTCTCAGATAGTCTTTGGTGGGCTCTTGTGACAGTAACCACTGTTGGTTATGGTGATATTGTTCCAGTTTCCCTTTTTGGGAAATGGATAGCTGTTTTATTAATGTTGGTAGGGATTAGTACAATAGGAATGTTAACAAGTGCCTTGACGAACTTTTTTGTAAAAGATAATCCAGATGAACAGATAAAACTTGATAAACTCCAAGATGAATTATCTAGTCAGAGAATATTAATAGAGAAACAATCTGAAAAGATAGAAGAACTACACAGAACGATAAAAGACTTAGTTGAAAAAATATAATAAAGGTGAGACAAAACAAAACTTGATTTGACGAGAAATCAAGTAAGTCTTGACACAATAAAACGCATAATATCAAGGTCTTCTGGCACCTTACATTATGCGTTTTTGTGATTTTAAGACTTGTTAGCTGATTTTTTACAATCCTGCAAATTCTTTGATTTCTTGTGCTGACATTGAAGAGTCGCAACGGACATTGATTTGTCCATCTGCAATGTGAACGAAGCCTGGTACAGTTGGAATTCCATAGCGTGAGCGGAATGCTTGTAACTCATTGAGTTGGCTTGGTTCTTCACTGTTGATGAAGTAGATGTGAGCTTTGGTTTCAGCTACGACACCTGACAATGTACCTGCAAATTTACGGCAGTAAGGGCAAGTTTTGCGACCGATAAAGAAGGTTGCAGTTTCTTTCTTATCAAGAGCTTCTTGCGCACGCGCAACTGTAGTGACTTCAAGATCTTTGATATTATCTAAAAATTGTTCCATGAGATTACCTCGCTTTCATTGATAAGTCTAGTATGCCATAAAGTTTCTAAAATTGCTTAGATTTGATACGAAAAAAAGATGAGATTGGTTGGTCTCATCTTTTCTAGTGTTTTATTTTACAAATGCATTGATTTCTGCTTCGATGTTAGCAATCTTAGCTTGTGATTCTTCGTTGGTTTCACCCACAACTGCAATATAGAACTTGATTTTTGGTTCTGTACCTGAAGGGCGAACGGCAATCCATGAACCGTCAGCAAGTGTGTATTTCAAAACATCACTTGGAGGAGTTGTCAAGTTTGTAACAGTACCGTCAGCAGCAGTAGCAGTTTGAGCTTTGAAGTCTTCTACGACAGTGATAGCTGTTGTGTTCCATTCTTTTGGAGCATTGTTGCGGAATTTAGCCATAATCGCTTTGATTTGTTCAGCACCATCAACACCTGAAAGGGTAACAGAGATAGTCTTTTCAGCATAGTAGCCGTACTCTTTGTAGATTTCTTCGATACCGTCAGCAAGAGTCAAACCACGAGAACGGTAGTAAGCAGCAAGTTCAGCAACGACAAGAACGGCTTGGATAGCGTCTTTATCACGTACGAATGGTTTAATCAAGTAACCGAAACTTTCTTCAAATCCCATCATGTAAGTGTGATTGTGTTTTTCTTCGAATTCTTGGATTTTCTCAGCGATAAATTTGAAACCTGTCAAAACGTTGAACATGGTTGCGCCGTAGCTTTCAGCAATTTTCGTTACCAAGTCAGTTGATACGATAGATTTGCAGAGGGCTGCATTTTCAGGAAGAGTTCCAGCATTTTTATGGGCTTCCAAGATGTATTTAGCCATGATAGCACCAATTTGGTTACCTGATAGGTTGAGGTAGCTACCATCTTTTTGAAGAACTTCAACACCAACACGGTCAGCGTCTGGATCAGTTGCGACAAGAACATCTGCACCAACTTGACGACCAAGTTCTTCAGCAAGAGCAAAGGCTGCTTGGCTTTCTGGGTTTGGAGATTTTACAGTTGAGAAGTCTGGGTCAGCAGTTGCTTGCGCTTCAACAACTTGAACAGAGTCAAATCCTGCTTGGGCAAGAGCACGACGAGCCAACATTTCACCAGTACCATGAAGTGGTGTGTAGACAATCTTCATGTCTTTACCAAATTCTTCAATCAAGACTGGGTTGATGTTAACGTCCTTAACTTCTTTGAGGTATTCTACATCGACAGCTTCTCCGATAACTTCAATCAAGCCAGAAGCTTTTTCAGTTTCCACATCAGCAACTTCAACTGCAAATGGGTTTTCGATTGCACGGATATAAGTAGTCAAAGCGTCTGCGTCGTGTGGAGGCATTTGTCCACCGTCTTCACCGTAAACCTTGTAACCGTTAAATGGTGCAGGGTTGTGACTGGCTGTGACCATGATACCCGCGAAACAGTTGAGGTGACGAACTGCAAATGAGAGTTCTGGAGTTGGACGAAGGCTTTCAAATACATAAGATTTGATACCATGTTTAGCAAGAACTGCTGCAGATTCAAAGGCAAACTCAGGTGAGAAGTGACGGCTATCGTAGGCAATTGCGACACCACGTTCTTTTTCATTTCCACCTTTTGACTCAATCAAACGAGCCAATCCTTCAGTAGCTTGACGCACAACGTAGATGTTGATGCGGTTTGTACCAGCACCAATCAAGCCACGCATACCTGCAGTACCAAATTCAAGATTTGTATAGAAGGCATCTTCCTTCGTTTTTTCGTCCATATTTTCCAAATCTTGACGAAGGTAATCAGGAAGCTCCGCAAAATCAACCCATTTCTGGTAATTTTCTTGGTAAGACATTGAAATTCTCCTTTTTGTAAATTGTTTTAACCGTTCACATTATAGCACTTTTTAGCGTTTTAGTAAAACGGTAGCATAATTTTCAGAAAAGTGGTGTCATATGCCGGTTTATCAAGTCTTGAATGCCTTAGGGAAACATGCTATACTACTTGTATGATTATTTTACAAGCTAATAAAATTGAACGTTCTTTTGCAGGAGAGGTTCTTTTTGATAATCTCAACCTGCAGGTTGATGAACGAGATCGGATTGCTCTTGTTGGGAAAAATGGTGCAGGTAAGTCTACTCTTTTGAAGATTTTGGTTGGAGAAGAGGAGCCAACTAGTGGGGAAATCAATAAGAAAAAAGATATTTCTCTGTCTTACCTAGCCCAAGATAGCCGTTTTGAGTCTGAAAATACCATCTACGATGAAATGCTTCATGTCTTTGATGACTTGCGTCGTACGGAGAAACAACTTCGTCAGATGGAGCTAGAGATGGGAGAAAAGTCTGGTGAGGACTTCAATAAGCTGATGTCAAATTACGACCGCTTATCTGAGAATTTTCGCCAAGCAGGTGGTTTCACTTATGAAGCTGATATTCGAGCGATTTTAAATGGATTCAAGTTTGACGAGTCTATGTGGCAGATGAAAATAGCTGAACTTTCAGGTGGTCAAAATACCCGTCTGGCTCTGGCCAAAATGCTACTTGAAAAGCCAAATCTCTTGGTCTTGGACGAGCCAACCAACCACTTGGATATCGAAACCATTGCCTGGTTGGAAAATTACCTGGTAAATTATAGTGGTGCCCTCATTATCGTCAGCCACGACCGTTATTTTTTGGATAAGGTTGCGACAATTACGCTAGATTTGACCAAGCATTCTTTGGATCGCTATGTGGGCAATTACTCTCGTTTTGTCGAATTAAAGGAGCAGAAGCTAGCTACTGAGGCAAAAAACTATGAAAAGCAACAGAAGGAAATTGCCGCTCTGGAAGACTTTGTCAACCGCAATCTAGTCCGAGCTTCGACGACAAAACGTGCCCAATCCCGTCGTAAACAACTAGAAAAAATGGAGCGTTTGGACAAGCCTGAAGCTGGCAAGAAATCAGCCAACATGACCTTCCAGTCTGAGAAAACGTCGGGCAATGTTGTTTTGACTATTGAAAATGCAGCTATTGGCTATGATGGGGAAATATTGTCAGAGCCTATCAGCCTCGACCTTCGTAAGATGAATGCTGTCGCTATCGTTGGTCCCAATGGTATCGGCAAGTCAACCTTTATCAAGTCTATTGTGGACCAGATTCCATTTATCAAGGGTGAGAAGCGATTTGGGGCTAATGTTGAGGTGGGGTACTATGATCAGACTCAAAGCAAGCTAACACCAAGTAATACGGTGCTTGATGAACTCTGGAATGATTTTAAACTGACACCAGAAGTTGAAATCCGTAACCGTCTAGGTGCCTTCCTTTTCTCTGGTGATGATGTTAAAAAATCAGTCGGCATGCTGTCAGGTGGCGAGAAAGCTCGTTTGCTTTTGGCTAAATTGTCTATGGAAAACAACAACTTCTTGATTCTGGACGAACCAACCAACCACTTGGATATTGATAGCAAGGAAGTGCTAGAAAATGCCTTGATTGACTTTGATGGAACTCTTCTCTTCGTCAGCCACGACCGTTACTTTATCAATCGTGTGGCAACTCATGTATTGGAATTGTCCGAGAATGGATCAACTCTCTATCTTGGAGATTACGACTACTATGTTGATAAAAAGGCTGAAATGGAAGTCAGTCAGATAGAGGAAGTTTCAACCAGCAATCCAGCAAAAGAAGCAAGCCCAGTTAATGACTATCAAGCTCAGAAAGAAAGTCAAAAAGAAGTTCGTAAACTCATGCGACAAATCGAAAGTCTAGAAGCTGAAATTGAAGAGCTAGAAAGTCAAAGCCAAGCCATTTCTGAACAAATGTTGGAGACAAACGATGCCGAAAAACTGATGGAATTACAGGCTGAGCTGGACAAAATCAGCCATCGTCAGGAAGAAGCCATGCTTGAGTGGGAAGAATTATCAGAGCAGGTGTAAAGATTTCTAAGTTTTCTGCCCTTCTACATTGTGAGGAGGGCTTAATTTATGGTAAAATAGTTTTATGAATAAAAGAATGAATGAGTTAGTCGCCTTACTCAATCGCTATGCGACTGAGTATTATACCAGCGACAATCCGTCGGTTTCAGATAGTGAGTATGACCGCCTTTACCGTGAGTTGGTCGAGTTGGAGGCTGCCTATCCAGATCAAGTATTAGCAGACAGTCCGACCCATCGTGTTGGTGGCAAGGTTTTAGATGGTTTTGAAAAATACAGTCATCAGTATCCTCTTTATAGTTTGCAGGATGCTTTTTCACGTGAGGAGCTTGAAGCTTTTGATGCGCGTGTTCGTAAGGAAGTGGCTCATCCGACCTATATTTGTGAGCTGAAAATCGATGGCTTATCTATCTCGCTGACTTATGAAAAGGGGATTTTCGTTGTTGGGGCAACGCGTGGAGATGGTTCTGTTGGGGAGAACATCACAGAAAACCTCAAGCGTGTTAAGGACATTCCTTTGACCTTGCCAGAAGAACTAGATATCACAGTTCGTGGGGAATGTTACATGCCACGCGCTTCTTTTGACCAGGTTAACCAAGCTCGCCAAGAAAATGGAGAGTCTGAATTTGCCAATCCTCGTAATGCGGCAGCAGGAACTCTGCGTCAGCTGGATACAGCAGTAGTAGCCAAGCGTAACCTTGCCACTTTCCTCTATCAAGAAGCCAGTCCGTCAACTCGTGATAGCCAAGAAAAGGTTTTGAAGCACCTAGAACAACTAGGTTTTGTGGTTAATCCTAAGCGAATTCTGGCTGAAAGCATGGATGAGATTTGGGATTTTATCCAAGAAGTAGGACAGGAACGGGACAATCTGCCTTATGATATCGATGGGGTGGTGATTAAGGTCAATGACCTAGCAGGTCAAGAAGAACTTGGCTTTACCGTTAAGGCTCCAAAGTGGGCTGTAGCCTACAAGTTTCCTGCTGAAGAAAAAGAAGCTCAACTACTCTCAGTTGATTGGACAGTTGGCCGTACTGGTGTTGTAACCCCAACTGCAAATCTAACACCAGTTCAGCTTGCTGGTACGACTGTTAGTCGTGCGACCCTGCACAATGTAGATTATATTGCTGAAAAAGATATCCGCAAAGACGACACGGTTATCGTCTATAAGGCTGGGGACATCATCCCTGCCGTTTTACGTGTAGTAGAGTCCAAACGGGTTTCTGAAGAAAAACTAGATATCCCTACAAACTGTCCAAGTTGTGACTCTGATTTGTTGCACTTTGAAGATGAAGTGGCCCTGCGTTGTATCAATCCGCGTTGCCCTGCTCAAATCATGGAAGGTTTGATTCACTTTGCTTCTCGTGATGCTATGAATATTACAGGACTTGGTCCATCTATTGTTGAGAAGCTTTTTGCTACAAATTTAGTAAAGGATGTGGCGGATATTTATCGTTTGCAAGAAGAGGATTTCCTCCTTTTAGAGGGGGTTAAGGAAAAGTCCGCTGCTAAACTGTATCAGGCTATCCAAGCATCAAAAGAAAATTCTGCCGAGAAGCTCTTATTTGGTTTGGGAATTCGCCATGTCGGAAGCAAGGCCAGTCAGCTTTTACTCCAACATTTTCACTCGATTGAAAATCTGGCTCAGGCAGATCCAGAGGAAGTGGCTAGTATTGAAAGTCTGGGTGGTGTGATTGCCAAGAGTCTCCAGACTTATTTTGCGACAGAAGGCTCTGAAATTCTCCTCAGAGAATTGAAAGAAGCTGGGGTCAATCTGGATTATAAAGGTCAGACTGTAGTGGCAGATGCGACCTTGTCAGGTTTGACAGTGGTATTGACTGGAAAATTGGAACGTCTCAAGCGCTCAGAAGCTAAAAGCAAACTCGAAAGTTTGGGTGCCAAGGTAACAGGCAGTGTGTCTAAAAAGACCGACCTCGTCGTGGCAGGAGCAGACGCTGGAAGCAAACTTCAAAAAGCACAAGAACTTGGTATCGAAGTTCGAGATGAAGCTTGGCTAGAAAGCCTGTAATGATCGTTTAAAAACAGAGTTTAGATAATATGACTATGTTTGTTAATTGAGACGAGATTGACAAAAATTTATTAGTGAAATAGAAAGAAAATAGAAGTAAAAAGGAAAAATAAAAAATGTATAACTACCCTATGCGCATTCATTATCATCGCAAGAATGGAGAATACGATACTTGCTCTTTTGTAAAAAGTCAGGACCAGCGAATTGATTTGCTAACCTACAAAGAAGATTATTTTGGTGCTTCATTTAGTTTTGAACACCCAAGTGCTCATGCCTTAGAAAGCTTGAATTTTGTGGTTCATACAGGCCAAACCAGTAAAGAATATGCTATCCGTTTTAATCACTATCCTCTTTTAACAGAGGTCTGGATTTTGGAAGGGGATGATAGGATTTATTACTCTGAAAATCCTGCTATCGCCAGTCCTTTCTATAAAAATCAAAATCCTTTTGCCTTTGACAAGGCCATTAATAGTGCTAGTTTTGACCATCATTGGGGTTACCAAGGTGAATTGGGGTGCCGTGTAGAGGATAATCAAGCGCATTTTGCTCTCTGGGCTCCAACAGCGACAGAAGTGCAGGTTATCGTTTATGAATCAGCTGCTAATGATGCTCCTGTTTGGAAGACCTTTGAGATGGAGAGAGGCAATAGCTACTCCTATAATCATAAGGACAATACAATCGGTGTCTGGAGTTTGGATGTTGAGGAAGATTTGACTGGTAAGACTTATCAGTATCAAGTCCAATTCCCTCATCATCAAACCTTGACACGTGACCCGTACACAATTGCGACCAGTCCTGATGGCAAATGTTCAGCTATTCTGAGCCATGCAGAAAAGCAAGTTGAACACTTCGAGGTTAAGCATGGTTCTGAGGCTACTTGGCGCTTGGAAAATCCATGTAAGGCAGTTATCTGTGAAATGCACATTCGTGATTTGACCAAATCACCGACCTCAGGTGTGGATGAACATCTTCGAGGAACTTTCTTGGGTGCTGCTCAGACTGGAACGGTTAACCAGTACGGTCAGTCAACTGCTTTTGATCACATCAAGAAGCTGGGCTACAATTATGTTCAGTTGCAACCAATCGCAGATCGTCACAAAGAATACGATGAGGACGGGAATGTAACCTACAACTGGGGCTATGACCCACAAAACTATAACGCACCAGAGACGAGCCTTTCAACAAACCCAGAGGATCCTGCTCAGGTTATTCGTGATTTGAAGACCATGGTTCAAGCCTATCACGATGCTGGCATTGGTGTCATTATGGATGTGGTCTATAACCATACCTTCTCAGTTGTTGATGCACCTTTCCAAACAACTGTCCCTGATTACTACTATCGTATGAATCCAGATGGCACCTTCCAGAATGGAACGGGTGTTGGGAATGAAACAGCCAGTGAACACGAAATGTTCCGCAAGTATATGATTGATTCTCTTCTATACTGGGTGCAGGAATACAATATTGACGGCTTCCGTTTTGATTTGATGGGGATTCATGATGTTAAGACCATGCAGATGATTCGTCAGAGCTTGGATGAAATTGACCCTAACATTATCCTTTATGGAGAAGGTTGGGATATGGGAACAGGTCTTGCACCTTATGATAAGGCCAAGAAAGACAATGCCTACCAGATGCCAAATATTGGTTTCTTTAATGACAATCAGCGTGATGCTGTCAAAGGTGGAGAAGTTTATGGTGCTATCAAGTCAGGTTTTGTCAGCGGTGCTGCTACAGAGCCAATTCTTGCCAAAGCAATTCTAGGCAGTCGTGAATTAGGAACCTATACACATCCAAATCAAGTGCTTAACTATGTAGAGGCCCATGACAATTACAATCTTCACGATTTGTTGGCAACCCTACATCCAGACCAAAGTTCAGAGCAAATCATGCGAAAGGTTGAGACAGCCACAGCCATGAACCTACTCATGCAAGGGATGGCCTTTATGGAAATCGGTCAAGAATTTGGTCGTACCAAACTGGTTGCGACTGGTGAAAATGGTGAGCTGACCCATGATGATAGAGAACGTGCTATGAATAGCTATAATGCTCCTGATAGTGTGAATCAAGTCAACTGGGACTTGATTAATGAGCGTCAAGATAGTATTGAGTTTATCCGTCAGATGATTCGATTGAAGACAGAAAGCAGTGCCTTTTCTTACCCAACTTATGATGAGATTTACCATCATGTTTTTGTTCATTCAGCCCATGAACATAGTGGTTGGATTGTCTATGAGATTCAAGGGGAAGACCATTTACTGGTTGTATTTAATGCTAAAGGGCAAAACTTCCAGTTTGAAAATGCTGGAAATCTAGAACTATTGGTGACCAATAGCCATTTAAGTGATAAAGACATGGTTGGTGGCGTCAGTGTCAGCGTCTTTAAAGTTTTGTAGAATAGATTTACAATTTAGATTCATTTGTGGTGTTTATCTGTTAATAAAATCAGGAGATTCGTTTCCTGATTTATTTTTTTTTCTTAAAATTATATTTTTGTTAGCTAAATAACGAACTTTATGATAGTATTATTAAAAAACAATTCGTTTTCAAATCGTTTCTGAAAATTTCTTGATTTACAAGTGAACACATCAGTGAATTTGTTGAAGACTTTCAAAAGATTTTTTGCAAATTCCGTAATTTACTTGAATCTTCCCTAAAAAGGTAGTATAATAAATCTATAGAAAACGCTTACAGAATTAGGAGGGTGTATGGATAAGAAACAAGCTTTAGAAACCTTTGTGACAGGTGAAAATTTTCACCTCCAGCACTATCTGGGAGCTCATAGGGAAGAAAAAAATGGAGAGTATGGCTATACTTTTCGTGTGTGGGCGCCTAATGCTCAGGCTGTTCACTTGGTAGGGGATTTCACCAATTGGGTTGAAAATCAAATTCTGATGGAACGGAATGAATTTGGAGTATGGGAAGTCTTTACCAGTCTTGCTCAAGAAGGTCAAATTTATAAGTATCATATCACACGTGCAAATGGTCATCAGCTGATGAAGATTGACCCTTTGGCTGTACGGTATGAGGCCCGACCTGGGACTGGTGCTATTTTAACAGATATTCCAGAAAAGAAATGGAAGGATGGCCTCTGGCTAGCCCGTAGAAAACGCTTGAGCTTTGAAGAGCGTCCTGTCAATATTTATGAGGCTCATGCTGGCTCTTGGAAGAGAAATCCGGATGGCAGCCCCTATAGTTTTGCTCAATTGAAAGATGAACTCATTCCTTACTTGGTTGAGATGAATTATACTCACATTGAGTTTATGCCCCTGATGTCTCACCCTCTCGGTTTGAGTTGGGGCTATCAGCTTATGGGTTACTTTGCTCTAGAGCATGCCTATGGTCGTCCTGAAGAGTTTCAAGATTTTGTTGAGGAATGTCACTTAAACAATATAGGTGTTATTGTAGACTGGGTACCTGGTCACTTTACTATCAATGATGATGCCTTGGCCTATTATGATGGAACACCGACTTTTGAATACCAAGACCATAATAAGGCTCATAACTACGGTTGGGGAGCACTCAATTTTGACCTTGGAAAGAATGAAGTCCAGTCTTTCTTGATTTCTAGTATTAAGTTTTGGATTGATTTTTATCATTTAGATGGTATTCGCGTGGATGCGGTTAGCAACATGCTCTATCTTGACTACGATGATGCTCCATGGACACCTAATAAAGATGGTGGCAATCTCAACTATGAAGGTTATTATTTCCTTCAACGCTTGAATGATGTGATTAAACTAGTTCATCCAGACGTTATGATGATAGCTGAGGAAAGTTCATCAGCTACTCAGATTACTGACACTAAGGATTCAGATGGTCTAGGATTTGACTATAAATGGAATATGGGTTGGATGAATGACATCCTCCGATTCTACGAAGAAGATCCGATTTATCGTAAATATGACTTTAACCTGGTGACTTTCAGCTTTATGTATGTCTTCAAGGAGAACTATCTCTTACCATTCTCACACGATGAAGTGGTTCATGGCAAGAAGAGTATGATGCACAAGATGTGGGGAGATCGTTATAATCAATTCGCAGGCTTGCGTAATCTCTACACTTACCAAATTTGTCACCCTGGTAAGAAATTGCTCTTCATGGGTAGTGAATATGGGCAATTCCTAGAATGGAAATCTGAAGAACAGTTGGAGTGGTCTAACCTAGAAGATCCAATGAATGCTAAGATGAAGTATTTCACTTCTCAGCTAAACCAGTTTTACAAAGACCACCGCTGTCTGTGGGAAATTGATACTAGTTATGATGGCATTGAAATCATCGATGCGGATAATAGAGACCAGAGTGTTCTTTCCTTCATCCGTAAAGGTAAGAAGGACGACATGTTAGTCTGCGTCTTTAATATGGCACCTGTTGAACGAAAAGATTTTACAATTGGACTGCCTGTCTCAGGGATTTATGAAGAAGTATGGAATACTGAGTTAGAAGAGTGGGGAGGCGTCTGGAAAGAGCATAACCAAACCGTTCAAACGCAAGAAGGGCTATGGAAGGATTATGAGCAGACCTTGACCTTTACCCTACCGGCTATGGGAGCAAGTGTATGGAAAATCAAGCGCCGCTTGAAACCTACTAAAATTGTCACAAGTAAAAACCAAAAAGGAGTAGAAAATGAAGAATGAAATGTTAGCTTTGATTCTTGCCGGTGGGCAAGGAACTCGTCTCGGTAAACTCACTCAAAGCATTGCAAAACCAGCTGTGCAATTTGGTGGGCGCTACCGTATCATTGACTTTGCTCTTTCAAACTGTGCCAACTCAGGCATCAACAATGTTGGAGTCATTACACAGTACCAACCACTTGCTCTCAACAACCATATTGGTAATGGTTCAAGCTGGGGACTAGACGGTATCAATTCTGGTGTCTCTATTCTTCAACCTTATTCTGCAAGTGAAGGAAATCGTTGGTTTGAGGGGACTAGCCACGCTATTTACCAAAATATTGATTATATCGACAGTGTCAATCCTGAGTATGTCTTGATTCTATCTGGGGACCATATCTACAAAATGGATTATGATGATATGCTCCAGTCTCACAAAGATAATAATGCCAGCTTGACAGTAGCGGTTTTAGACGTCCCTCTTAAAGAAGCTAGTCGTTTTGGTATTATGAACACAGATGCCAATAACCGCATTGTTGAATTTGAAGAAAAACCAGCTCAACCTAAATCTACCAAAGCTTCTATGGGGATCTATATCTTTGATTGGCAACGTCTCCGCAATATGCTCGTTGCTGCTGAAAAGAGCAATGTTGATATGTCAGACTTCGGTAAAAATGTCATTCCAAACTACCTTGAGTCAGGTGAAAGTGTCTATGCCTATGAATTTAAAGGTTACTGGAAAGATGTTGGTACTATTGAGTCGCTTTGGGAAGCGAACATGGAGTACATTTCTCCAGAGAATGCCTTGGACAGCCGTAACCGTCAATGGAAGATTTACTCAAGAAACTTAATTTCACCACCAAACTTCCTTGGGGCAAATGCTCATGTGGAAGATTCCTTGGTTGTTGATGGCTGTTTTGTAGATGGAACTGTTAAACATTCTATCCTTTCAACAGGTGCGCAAGTTCGAGAAGGGGCAGAAGTTGTTGATTCAGTTATCATGAGTGGAGCCATTGTTGGTCAGGGAGCTAAAATCAAACGTGCCATTATTGGTGAAGGTGCAGTTATTTCTGACGGTGTCGAAATCGATGGAACAGAAGAAGTACAAGTTGTAGGATATGATGAAGTAGTGGGGGTAGCAACAGATGAAGATTGATAAATATTCTGCCATTTTAGGAAACACAGTTGGTTTTCATGATATGTCAACACTGACAGACCACCGTCCAGTAGCGAGTTTGCCATTTGGAGGTAAATATCGCTTGATTGACTTCCCACTTTCCAGTCTTGCTAATGCAGGTGTCCGTAGTATCTTTGGTATTTTCCAACAAGACAATATCAGTTCAGTCTTTGACCATATCCGTTCAGGACGTGAATGGGGCTTGTCAACTCTTCTCAGTCACTATTATCTAGGTATTTACAATACACGTGTGGAAAGTAGTACAGTTGGAAAAGAATACTACCAACAGTTGCTTACTTATTTGAAACGTTCTGGTTCAAACCAAACAGTTTCACTCAACTGTGATGTTCTGATTAACATTGATTTGAATCAAGTATTCCATCTACACAGTACAACAAAAGGGCCTATCACTGTAGTTTATAAAAAACTACCTAAAAAAGACATTTCAGAAGTAAATGCAATCTTGGACGTAGATGAAACAGATCATGTTCTTTCTCATAAACTCTTTGATGGCAAATCAACAGATGAAGTTTACAATATGTCTACAGATATCTTTGTCGTTGATACACCTTGGTTGATTGAACGCTTGGAAGAAGAAGCTAAAAAAGAACATCCAGAGAAGTTGCGCTATGTTTTACGGGATTTGGCTGCAAAAGAAGGGGCTTTTGCCTACGAGTACACAGGCTATTTGGCAAATATTCACTCTGTAGAGTCTTATTACCAAGCTAATAAAGATATGCTTGAATCGCAAAAATTCTACTCTCTTTTCTCACCAAACCAAAAGATTTATACAAAGGTCAAAAACGAAGAACCAACTTACTATGCTAACACATCTAAAGTAAGCACTTCTCAGTTTGCGTCTGGTAGTATCATTGAAGGTCAAGTGGCTAATTCTGTTCTCTCACGTAATATTCATGTACACAAGGATAGCTTGGTTAAAGATAGTATCTTATTCCCTCGTGTTGTTATTGGAGAAGGTGCTCAGGTAGAATATGCTATCTTGGACAAGGGTGTTGAAGTTGCGGATGGAGTTGTGATCCGTGGAACTGCAGAACATCCTGTCGTCGTTAAGAAAGGTGCTAAAGTAACAGAGGATATTCATTCATGAAAATTTTATTTGTAGCAGCTGAGGGTGCACCCTTTTCAAAAACAGGTGGTTTGGGAGACGTCATTGGCGCACTTCCCAAATCACTAGTAAAAGCGGGACATGAAGTTGCAGTGATTCTACCCTACTATGACACGGTAGAGGCTAAATTTGGAAATCAGATTGAAGATGTTCTTCATTTTGAGGTGAGTGTTGGTTGGCGCAGGCAGTACTGTGGGATTAAGAAAACAGTCTTAAACGGTGTGACTTTTTACTTTATTGACAACCAATATTATTTCTTCCGTGGTCATGTTTACGGTGATTTTGATGACGGAGAACGCTTTGCTTTCTTCCAACTTGCTGCCATTGAGGTTATGGAAAGAATTGACTTTATTCCTGACCTTCTCCATGTTCATGACTATCATACAGCTATGATTCCTTTCTTGTTAAAGGAAAAATACCGTTGGATTCAAGCCTATGAGGGCATTAAAACTGTTTTAACCATTCATAATCTGGAATTTCAAGGACAATTCTCAGAAGGAATGTTATGGGATTTGTTTGGAGTTGGCTTTGAACGTTATGCAGATGGGACACTTCGCTGGAACAACTGTCTGAACTGGATGAAGGCTGGTATTCTTTACGCAGACCGTGTATCAACTGTTTCACCTAGCTATGCTCATGAAATTATGACTAGCCAATTCGGATGTAACTTGGATCAGATTCTCCGAATGGAGTCTGGTAAAGTTTCTGGTATCGTGAATGGAATTGATGCTGACCTTTATAATCCTCAGACGGATGCTCTTTTGGACTATCATTTCAATCAGGAAGATTTGTCTGGGAAAGCCAAAAATAAGGCAAAATTGCAAGAAAGAGTTGGCTTACCCGTTAGGGATGATGTCCCACTGGTGGGAATTGTTTCTCGTTTGACACGTCAAAAAGGTTTTGATGTGGTGGTCGAAAGTCTGCACCATATCTTGCAAGAAGATGTTCAGATTGTTCTTTTGGGAACTGGCGACCCTGCCTTTGAGCACTCTTTCTCATGGTTTGCTCAGATTTACCCAGACAAGCTATCAGCAAATATCACTTTTGATGTCAAACTAGCTCAAGAAATCTACGCTGCTTGTGACCTCTTCCTCATGCCGAGTCGTTTTGAACCGTGTGGCTTGTCTCAGATGATGGCTATGCGTTATGGAACCTTGCCATTGGTTCATGAAGTTGGTGGCTTGCGAGATACCGTTCGCGCTTTCAATCCAATCGAAGGAAGCGGTACTGGCTTTAGCTTTGACAATTTATCTCCTTACTGGTTAAATTGGACTTTCCAAACAGCATTGGACTTGTATAGAAACCATCCTGACGTTTGGAGAAATCTACAAAAACAAGCTATGGAGTGTGACTTCTCATGGGATACAGCCTGCAAGTCATACCTTGACTTGTACCATAGTTTAGTTAATTAATAGATAAAATCGTATGATGACTTCATACGATTTTTGGGCTGTTTAGAGAGGAGAACTGATGTCTCAAGTAAAAGGTTTGTGTGTTATGGATGTTGATGGAACCTTAATCCTAGAAGAAGTGATTGATCTTTTGGGAAGAGAGGTAGGTCGTGAGGAGGAAATATCTCAGATTACAAGTTGGGCAATGCGAGGAGAGATAGACTTTGAAAGCAGTTTAAGAAAAAGAGTTTCCTTGTTGGAAGGCCTTTCTATTTCGATCTTTGATAAAGTCTTCAACTCTATTCATCTATCTCCAAATGCCCAGGAATTCATTTCCATTCTCCAAAAGAATGACATTCAAGTTGGTCTGGTGTCCGGTGGATTTACACCAATAGTTGATAGATTAGCAAAATCTCTCGGTATTGCCTATTTCTCTGCCAATCAACTTGAAATCAAAGACAATCATCTAACAGGAAAATTAGTTGGACAAATTATAAGTCCTGAGCTCAAAAAAGAGACTCTGGAAAAATGGAGAGAGGAACTCAAACTTCCTCAAGAAAGAACAGTTGCAATCGGTGATGGGGCCAATGATTTATTGATGTTGAAGTCGGCGGGACTTGGAATTGCCTTTTGTGCCAAAGAAGTGCTCAAAAAAGAAATACCGAATCATGTTGACAAGAGGGATTTTTTAGAAGTTCTTCCTTTGATTGACTGTTTAGAATGAGGGAAAATATGAAGATTGTAATTGCACCAGATTCGTTTAAGGAAAGCTTGTCCGCTCAACAGGTGGCTGAAGCAATAAAAAGAGGCTTCCAACAATCAATAGCAGATGTAGAATGTCTTCTCTGCCCTGTTGGTGATGGTGGCGAAGGTACAGTAGATTCCATTCGACATTCTCTTGACCTTGAAGAAAAATGGATCCAAGTGACAGGACCTTTTGGACAAAAAGAAGCAATGCGCTATTTTCAAAAAAGTCAACTGGCACTATTTGAAGTTGCCGACTTGGTTGGCCTTGGAAAAATTCCGCTAGAGAAACGAAATCCACTTCAAATACAAACTCGTGGTATTGGAGAGTTGATTCGTCATCTCATTGCTCAAGGGATTACAGAAATCTATATCGGCGTTGGTGGTACGGCCAGTAATGACGGAGGAATTGGGCTCGCCGCTGGTTTAGGTTATCGATTTTATGATAGGGATGGAAATGTCTTGCCGGCTTGCGGTCAATCCTTACTAAACTTAGCTTCTGTTTCAACAGAAAATCGCTATGAAATTCCTGAAGATGTGCAAATTCGTATTTTAGCAGATGTCGTGAGTCCCTTATGTGGTCATCAAGGTGCGACTTACACTTTTGGCAAACAAAAAGGTTTACATCCTACTATGTTTGCAGTCGTAGATCAGGCAATCCAAGATTTTTATGAAAAAGTCTCACCTGTAACATTGCAAATTAAAGGAGCAGGAGCTGGTGGAGGCATTGCTGGTGGTTTGTGTACCTTTGCTCAGGCAAATATCGTGTCGGGAATTGATACCTGCTTGAACCTAATCAACTTTGATAAGAAAGTTTTAGATGCTGACTTGGTAGTTGTAGGAGAAGGAAGGCTAGATCGTCAAAGTTTAGCAGGTAAAGCGCCTATAGGTGTTGCAAAAAGAACCCCTGTCGGAGTTCCTGTCATTGCTATTTGTGGTAGTATTGCTGAGGATTTACCTTCCCTACCATTTGAGAATATCCAAGCGGCCTTTTCTATTTTGGAGAAAAGTGAAGCTTTAGAAGATAGTTTGAAAAATGCCAGTCTCTATCTGGAGCACACAACTGCCAATATTGGACGTTTATTAAGTATGAATAAGATTTAGCCAAACCATTTCTTCCATAAGGATGTTTTGGCAGGTTCTTCCTTTTTAACTTCCCAAAGTTTTGCAAAAGCAAGTCGAAGGTTCTTTTCTTCTACTTGAACTGGTGCATTGGTGTGGATAATCAGGCCAAAAGGAGAAGAAGTATGCTCTTCGGATACAATGGTAGCTTGACTATCAGTTTCTTTGGCTTCTTTTAAGTAGAAAACTTGTTTGTCAAATTCGATATTTGGTGAAATCTTCACAAATAGTGGCTCCGCTTTTTCCTGAAGGTTTTCTAAAATAGATAAAAAGCCTTTTTCTAGCTGAGGGCTATTTGCCGTATCAATATCTGCATATCCAAGAACTCTTTCCTCAAAAGTGCCAAGATAGCGTCTTTGCTCATCCGGATTTATTTTTGGCCCACCATGAGCTTTTTCAAGTAATTGTTTTGATAAATCTGTCATGAAAACAGTATATCATAAAAGTTAGAATAAAACAGACAAAAGAAAGCGATTACTTTATAAAGTTAAGGAAAATTTGCACAAAGATAACGTTTTTTCTTGAAAAAGGAGGGTATTTAAGGTATTATAGAGGTGTAAAAAATTTAACTCATAAGGAGAGTAAAAAATGTCAATTATTACTGATGTTTACGCTCGCGAAGTCCTAGACTCACGCGGTAACCCAACACTTGAAGTAGAAGTTTACACTGAATCAGGTGCTTTCGGACGTGGTATGGTTCCATCAGGAGCTTCTACTGGTGAACACGAAGCAGTTGAACTTCGCGACGGTGACAAATCTCGTTACGGTGGTCTTGGTACACAAAAAGCTGTTGACAACGTAAACAACATCATTGCTGAAGCAATCATCGGCTACGATGTACGTGACCAACAAGCTATCGACCGTGCTATGATCGCACTTGACGGTACTCCTAACAAAGGTAAATTGGGTGCCAACGCAATCCTTGGTGTGTCTATCGCTGTAGCTCGCGCTGCTGCTGACTACCTTGAAATCCCACTTTACAGCTACCTTGGTGGATTCAACACTAAAGTTCTTCCAACTCCAATGATGAACATCATCAACGGTGGTTCTCACTCAGATGCTCCAATTGCTTTCCAAGAGTTCATGATCGTACCTGCTGGTGCACCTACATTCAAAGAAGCTCTTCGTTGGGGTGCTGAAATCTTCCACGCTCTTAAGAAAATCCTTAAATCTCGTGGTCTTGAAACAGCCGTAGGTGACGAAGGTGGATTCGCTCCTCGTTTCGAAGGAACTGAAGACGGTGTTGAAACTATCCTTGCTGCTATCGAAGCTGCTGGATATGTTCCAGGTAAAGACGTATTTATCGGATTTGACTGTGCTTCATCAGAATTCTACGATAAAGAACGTAAAGTTTACGACTACACTAAATTTGAAGGTGAAGGAGCTGCTGTACGTACTGCTGCAGAACAAATCGACTACCTTGAAGAATTGGTAAACAAATACCCAATCATCACTATCGAAGATGGTATGGATGAAAATGACTGGGACGGATGGAAAGCTCTTACTGAACGTCTTGGTGGTAAAGTTCAATTGGTTGGTGACGACTTCTTCGTAACAAACACTTCATACCTTGAAAAAGGTATCGCAGAAGGCGCAGCTAACTCAATCCTTATCAAAGTTAACCAAATCGGTACTCTTACTGAAACATTCGACGCTATCGAAATGGCTAAAGAAGCTGGTTACACTGCCGTTGTATCACACCGTTCAGGTGAAACTGAAGATTCAACAATCGCTGACATCGCAGTTGCAACAAACGCAGGACAAATCAAGACTGGTTCACTTTCACGTACAGACCGTATTGCTAAATACAACCAATTGCTTCGTATTGAAGACCAACTTGGTGAAGTAGCTGAATACCGTGGATTGAAATCATTCTACAACCTTAAAAAATAAAATAGTTCAGTGAACTATTTTATCCCGAACCTTGAAATTCAAAAGTTCGGCCGTTGATTTAACAACGTTTCTAGCCCCTCGGATTTGATCCGAAGGGCTTTTTTTCTGTTCAGGGGGCAAAAAAGGGGCATAACTTTTTAAAAAAGGTAAGTTAATACAAATACGATTCAGCTAATATAATTGAAAATGATAGAAAAAAAGGTGAAATTATGGTATACTTTAACGTAGGACCTTTTTAGAAATTTTGAAAGAGTATTAAAAATTTAAAATGAGAAAAATTGTTATCAATGGTGGCTTGCCCCTGCAAGGTGAGATTACCATTAGTGGCGCAAAAAATAGTGTTGTAGCTTTAATTCCGGCTATTATTTTGGCAGATGATGTTGTGACTTTAGATTGTGTACCTGATATTTCTGATGTTGCTAGTCTTGTCGAAATCATGGAGTTAATGGGTGCTACCGTTAAGCGTTATGACGATGTATTGGAGATTGATCCAAGAGGTGTTCAAAATATTCCAATGCCTTATGGGAAAATCAACAGTCTTCGTGCATCTTATTATTTTTATGGAAGTCTTTTAGGTCGCTTTGGTGAAGCTACTGTTGGTTTACCTGGTGGATGTGATTTGGGACCTCGCCCTATTGACTTACACCTTAAGGCTTTTGAAGCTATGGGAGCAACTGTCAGCTACGAGGGAGATAACATGAAGTTATCTGCCAAAGATACAGGACTTCACGGCGCAAGTATCTACATGGACACGGTTAGTGTCGGTGCGACTATTAATACGATGATTGCTGCGGTTAAAGCAAGTGGTCGTACTATTATTGAAAATGCAGCCCGTGAGCCTGAGATTATTGATGTAGCTACTCTCTTGAATAATATGGGTGCCCATATCCGTGGTGCAGGAACCAATATCATCATTATTGATGGTGTTGAAAGATTACACGGAACGCGTCATCAGGTGATTCCAGATCGTATTGAAGCTGGAACGTATATTTCCTTAGCTGCTGCAGTTGGTAAGGGAATTCGTATTAATAATGTACTATACGAACACTTAGAAGGTTTCATTGCGAAGTTGGAAGAAATGGGAGTTCGAATGACTGTATCTGAAGACAGCATTTTTGTCGAGGAACAGTCTAATTTGAAAGCAATCAATATTAAGACAGCTCCTTATCCTGGTTTTGCTACTGACTTGCAACAACCAATTACTCCTCTCTTGTTAACAGCGGAAGGGCGTGGTACCATTATTGATACCATTTATGAGAAACGTGTAAACCATGTTTTTGAACTAGCAAAGATGGACGCGGATATTACGACTACAAATGACCATATTTTATATAACGGTGGACGTAGTTTACGTGGGGCAAATGTAAAAGCTACTGACCTTAGAGCTGGGGCCGCACTTGTCATTGCTGGTTTGATGGCTGAAGGTAAAACTGAAATTACAAATATTGAGTTCATCTTACGTGGTTATTCAGATATTATTGAAAAATTACGTAATCTAGGAGCGGATATTACACTTGTTGAAGAATAAACCGTAGAGGTGATTATGAATATTTGGACCAAATTAGCAATGTTTTCTTTTTTTGAAACGGATCGCTTGTATTTGCGTCCTTTCTTTTTTAGTGATAGTCAAGACTTTCATGAGATAGCTTCAAATCCCGAAAATCTCCAATTTATTTTTCCGACTCAGGCAAGTCTGGAAGAAAGCCAATATGCACTGGCTAATTACTTTATGAAGGCTCCTTTAGGAGTATGGGCTATTTGTGACAAGAAAACTGAAAAAATGATTGGTTCTATTAAATTTGAGAAGTTAGATGAAATCAAAAAAGAAGCAGAGCTTGGCTATTTTTTGAGAAAAGATGCATGGTCTCAAGGTTTCATGACAGAAGTTGTAAAAAAACTATGTCAGCTTTCTTTTGAAGAATTTGGTTTAAAACAATTAGCCATCATTACTCACCTTGAAAATGAAGCTAGCCAAAGGGTTGCTCTTAAGGCTGGATTTCGATTGATTCGTCAGTTTAAAGGAAGTGATCGCTACACAAGAAAAATGCGGGATTATCTTGAATTTCGGTATGTAAAAGGAGAATTCAATGAGTAAGCACCAAGAAATTCTAAGTTATTTGGAAGAATTACCCGTTGGTAAAAGGGTCAGTGTTCGTAGCATTTCCAATCATCTGGGAGTCAGTGATGGAACGGCTTATCGGGCCATTAAAGAAGCTGAAAACCGTGGAATTGTGGAAACCCGTCCTAGAAGTGGTACTATCCGTGTTAAATCACAAAAAGTTGCCATTGAAAGATTAACTTTTGCTGAAATTGCAGAAGTGACTTCTTCTGAGGTTCTAGCTGGTCAAGAAGGTTTAGAGAGAGAGTTTAGTAAGTTCTCAATCGGTGCCATGACTGAGCAAAATATCTTATCTTACCTTCATGATGGGGGGCTCTTGATTGTCGGAGACCGGACTCGTATTCAATTATTAGCGCTGGAAAATGAAAATGCAGTTCTGGTTACAGGTGGATTTCAGGTTCATGATGATGTCATTAAACTGGCCAATCAAAAAGGAATTCCTGTTCTAAGAAGCAAGCATGATACTTTCACCGTTGCGACCATGATCAATAAAGCCTTGTCAAATGTTCAAATCAAAACAGATATTTTGACAGTTGAGAAACTGTACCGTCCGAGTCATGAATATGGTTTTCTGAGAGAGACCGACACTGTTAAAGATTATTTGGACTTGGTACGTAAGAATCGTAGCAGTCGTTTCCCTGTTATTAATCAACATCAGGTTGTTGTGGGCGTTGTAACCATGAGAGACGCTGGTGATAAGTCACCAAGTACCACAATTGATAAGGTCATGTCCCGCAGTCTATTTTTAGTTGGATTATCGACAAATATTGCCAATGTGAGTCAACGGATGATTGCTGAAGACTTTGAAATGGTACCAGTTATTCGAAGTAATCAAACCTTACTTGGCGTTATAACTAGACGAGATGTCATGGAGAAGATGAGTCGTTCCCAAGTTTCTGCTCTACCTACTTTTTCTGAGCAGATTGGACAAAAACTTTCTTATCATCATGATGAAGTAGTCATTACAGTGGAACCCTTTATGCTTGAGAAGAACGGTGTTTTGGCTAATGGTGTATTGGCAGAAATTTTGACCCACATGACCCAAGATTTAGTTGTTAATAGTGGTCGAAATCTCATTATTGAGCAGATGCTGATTTACTTTTTACAGGCTGTTCAGATAGATGATATACTGCGTATTCAAGCACGTATTATCCATCATACGAGACGGTCAGCTATTATCGATTATGATATTTATCATGGTCACCAGATTGTTTCAAAAGCAAATGTGACCGTTAAAATTAATTAGAAACTAGGAGAAAAAATGATAACATTAAAATCAGCTCGTGAAATCGAAGCTATGGACAAGGCTGGGGATTTTCTAGCAAGCATTCATATCGGCTTACGTGATTTGATTAAGCCTGGCGTAGATATGTGGGAAGTTGAAGAGTATGTCCGCCGTCGTTGTAAGGAAGAAAATTTCCTTCCGCTTCAGATTGGTGTTGACGGTGCTATGATGGACTATCCTTATGCTACCTGCTGCTCTCTTAACGATGAAGTAGCTCACGCTTTTCCTCGTCACTATATCTTGAAAGATGGTGATTTACTCAAGGTTGATATGGTTTTGGGAGGTCCTATTGCTAAATCTGACCTGAATGTCTCAAAACTAAACTTCAACAATGTGGAGCAAATGAAAAAATACACTCAGAGCTACTCTGGTGGTTTAGCAGACTCGTGTTGGGCTTATGCTGTTGGTACACCGTCCGAAGAAGTGAAAAACTTGATGAATGTGACCAAAGAAGCCATGTACAAGGGAATCGAGCAAGCTGTTGTTGGAAATCGTATCGGTGATATCGGTGCAGCGATTCAAGAATACGCTGAAAGTCGTGGTTACGGTGTAGTACGTGATTTGGTTGGTCATGGTGTTGGTCCAACCATGCACGAAGAACCAATGGTTCCTAACTATGGTATTGCTGGTCGTGGTCTTCGTCTCCGTGAAGGAATGGTTTTGACCATTGAACCAATGATCAATACAGGTGACTGGGAAATTGATACTGATATGAAGACCGGTTGGGCGCATAAAACCATTGACGGTGGTTTATCTTGTCAATATGAACACCAATTCGTGATTACTAAAGATGGACCTGTTATCTTGACTAGCCAAGGTGAAGAAGGAACTTATTAATAAAAAGTAAAAAGGCTGCTGGATGTTCATTTTGAAAAATGGAGTAGATTGTTTCATATTTAAATAAACGCATTGTATCAAGTTTTAGGTAGCTGATATGATGCGTTTTTCTGATTTTAAGATTTTTAATTCAATCTCTTGTTCTTTATTAAGATTTCAAAAACAAAATTCTTCTAAACTGCTACACTTCAGGTTAAAAAAAGGACATTTCAGATTTTCTGGTTCAGAAATAGCTATCACTATGATATAATTATTTTATGATTATTACTATTCCTATAAAAAACCAAAAAGATATTGGCACACCATCTGATTCAGTCGTAGTTCTTGGCTATTTTGATGGTATACATAAGGGACATCAAGAATTATTTCGTGTTGCCAACAAGGCTGCGAGAAAGGATTTATTGCCTATCGTAGTTATGACATTTAATGAATCTCCAAAGATTGCTTTAGAGCCTTATCATCCTGATTTGTTTTTACATATTTTAAATCCTGCTGAACGTGAAAGAAAATTAAAACGCGAAGGTGTAGAAGAATTATATCTCCTTGATTTTAGTAGCCAATTCGCTAGTCTCACGGCAGAAGAATTTTTTGCAACCTATATCAAGGCTATGAATGCCAAAATTATTGTTGCAGGTTTTGATTATACATTTGGTTCTGACAAAAAAACGGCAGAAGATTTAAAGGATTACTTTGATGGAGAAGTTATCATCGTCCCACCTGTAGAAGATGAGAAAGGAAAGATTAGTTCAACACGTATTCGTCAAGCTATTTTAGACGGAAATGTGAAAGAAGCAGGAGAACTTTTGGGGGTACCGCTTCCATCAAGAGGAATGGTTGTCCATGGTAATGCTCGTGGTCGTACGATTGGTTATCCAACAGCTAATTTGGTGCTTTTAGACCGTACTTATATGCCGGCAGATGGCGTTTATGTGGTTGATGTTGAGATTCAAAGACAGAAGTATCGTGCTATGGCTAGTGTTGGAAAAAATGTGACCTTTGATGGAGAAGAAGCACGTTTTGAAGTCAACATTTTTGATTTTAATCAAGATATTTATGGTGAAACCGTTATGGTTTATTGGCTTGATCGTATTCGAGATATGACCAAATTTGACTCAGTCGACCAATTAGTGGACCAGTTAAAGGCAGATGAAGAAGTAGCTCGGAATTGGTCTTAAGAAATTGAGTAAACAAAAAAGAGGTTGTCTGTACCCCAAAAGATAGAAGATTTAGTCTAACTTTTGAGGTCACTACAAGACCTCTTTTATTCTTTTTCAAAGGTAAATCCTTCTCCAAGTATTTCGTGGGCTTCTGTGATCGTGATAAAGGCTTGAGGATCGATTCGATGAATCATTTCCTTCATTTTCACAATTTCATTTCTTCCAACAATACAGTAGATGATTTTTAAATCTTCTTTACTATAGTAACCTTGACCTGAGATAAAAGTAACACCTCTTCCAAGGTCATCATTAATCGCCTTAGCAAGTTGATCAGGACGTTTTGTGATAATCATAAATCCTTTGCCGGCATAGCCGCCTTCGCCAATCAAATCGATAACACGAGAAACGATAAAATCAAATAAGAGCGTGTAGGAAACCAATCTCAAATCCTTGAAGATGAGGAGAATGAGCATGAGAATACAAAAATCTAAGATAAAGAGCAGTTTCCCCATAGATATATGAGTGTATTTATTGAGAATACGAGCTACAATATCAGTTCCACCAGTTGTCCCACCAGCATTAAAGATAATTCCGAGCCCAATTCCCAATAGAATTCCCGCTATGAGGGCTGTAATCAGTAAATCACCTTGAAGATCAATATGAAGGGGAATCCGCTCAAAAAAAGCCAACCAGGCAGACAAGGATAAGGTTCCGAGCAAACTAGAATAGAGGGATTTGGCTCCAAAGATTTTCCAAGCCAGGATGAAAAGGGGAATATTAATCAGCAAGTTCATGAGAGAAACAGGGATTTTAAAAAGATAAAAGGTGATGAGGGTAATACCTGTCGCCCCTCCTTCAAAGAGATGATGGGGAACTACAAAATAAGTCAGCCCAAAAGCATAAATAGCAGCACCTAGTAAAATGGTTAAAACGGGATAAATTTTTTTAATCATAGGAACCTCTTTTCTTATAAGTAGATTATATCAAATTTTTAAGGAAAATTTGAATGACTCCATTAGGATTTTTAATCTTTTTTTGATATAATTAAGAGTAAGAAAACCAATCTGAATCCTAAAATAGAAAGATTGCAACTATGACAAAAATTAAGATTGTAACCGATTCATCTGTTACTATTGAACCAGAACTAGTAAAACAATTAGATATCACTGTTGTTCCACTATCTGTAATGATTGATAATGTTGTTTATTCTGATGCTGATTTAAAAGAAGAAGGTAAATTTCTTCAGTTGATGCAAGAAGCTAAAAATCTTCCTAAGACAAGCCAGCCACCTGTAGGTGTCTTTGCTGAAGTGTTTGAAGAACTATCTAAGGATGGTAGCCAGATTCTTGCTATTCATATGTCTCATGCCCTTTCAGGTACTGTAGAAGCAGCACGCCAAGGTGCTAGTTTATCTACTGCCGACGTGACGGTGATTGATAGTTCCTTCACTGATCAAGCCTTGAAATTCCAGGTAGTTGAGGCTGCGAAGTTAGCTCAAGAAGGCAAAGATATGGAGGAAATTCTAACTCGTGTAGAAGCAGTTAAAAACAACACAGAACTCTATATTGGCGTTTCAACTTTGGAAAATTTGGTAAAAGGTGGTCGTATTGGTCGTGTAACTGGATTGTTGAGTTCACTTCTCAATATACGTGTTGTTATGCAAATGAAAGACCATGAATTGCAGCCAATTGTTAAAGGTCGTGGAGCTAAAACCTTTAAAAAATGGTTAGATGAGTTAATAGCAACTCTCTCTGAACGTTCTGTAGCAGAGATTGGAATTTCATATTCTGGTAGTGCTGATTGGGCAAAAGAGATGAAAGAAAGTTTACAAGCTTATGTCGAAAAGCCAATTTCTGTTTTGGAAACGGGTTCCATTATTCAAACTCACACGGGTGAGAACGCTTGGGCTATTTTGGTACGTTACCACTCCTAAAAAAATAAATAAAATGGGAAGAAATAGTGTTTTTAACTTGACCTAAAAGGGATTTTAGGATATGATTATATTTGTTAATTAGAAATTAAATTGGAGGAATCGTTAACATGGCAAACAAACAAGATTTGATCGCTAAAGTAGCAGAAGCTACAGAATTGACTAAGAAAGACTCAGCAGCAGCAGTTGAAGCTGTATTCGCAGCAGTAACAGAGTACCTTGCAGCTGGTGAAAAAGTTCAATTAATCGGTTTTGGTAACTTTGAAGTTCGTGAGCGTGCTGCACGTAAAGGTCGCAACCCACAAACTGGTAAAGAAATCAAAATTGCAGCTTCTAAAGTTCCAGCATTCAAAGCTGGTAAAGCTCTTAAAGACGCTGTTAAATAATTTGAATTTTAAAAGCCTATTTCATCAGCTTTCTAGCTTGGTCAGTAGGCTTTTTTTGTGTTTAGGGGGCAAATAGGGGGCAGAATATGAATGAACTAGTACTGAAAAAATCTTTCAAATACAAGCTAATTCAATTTGCGTAGCAGAAATCATACAAATAAAATTGATTATAGTAAAATAGGATTAGAATTATTAAGAAAGTTGGTTCTTTATTGGAAACGATAGTATTTTCAACCTCCGTTTTTTTAGCAGGGATCTTGTCCTTCTTTTCCCCTTGCATTTTTCCTCTGTTACCTGTCTATACTGGAATTTTATTGGATGATCAGGAAAGTGCAAAAAGTTTTTCTTTGTTTGGGAGAAAGGTTGCCTGGTCAGGTCTAATTCGAACTCTTTGCTTTATCGCAGGCATTTCACTCATTTTCTTTATTCTAGGATTCGGTGCGGGTTACTTTGGTAATATTCTCTATGCCAATTGGTTTCGATATACCATGGGAACAATTATTATCATTTTAGGCCTTCACCAGATGGAAATTTTTCATTTTAAGAAATTAGAGGTTCAAAAAAGCTTTACTTTTAAGAAATCAGAAGCCAATCGTTATTGGTCAGCCTTTTTACTCGGTATTACCTTTAGCTTTGGTTGGACGCCTTGTATTGGTCCAGTTTTAAGTTCTGTTTTAGCGCTTGCGGCTTCTGGAGGCAATGGTGCTTGGCAAGGAGCGATCTATACCTTAATTTACACTCTGGGGATGGCCATTCCTTTCTTGGTCTTGGCTCTAGCTTCAGGAATAGTGATGCCTTATTTTGGCAAAATCAAGCGCCATATGATGCTACTGAAGAAAATTGGTGGTTTGCTCATTATTTTAATGGGAATTTTGTTACTATTAGGACAAGTAAATGTTCTAGCTGGAATTTTTGAATAAAGGAGAAAAGATGAAAAAACTAATGTTTGCTGGCTTAAGCCTCTTGTCACTAGTTGTATTGATGGCTTGTGGTGAGGAAGAGACTAAAAAGACTCAAGCACCAGAACAATCCCCAAAACAACAGCAACAAACGCCTGTACAACAAATTGCTGTTGGAAAAGAGGCTCCAGACTTTACCTTGCAATCCATGGATGGCAAAGAAGTCAAGTTATCTGATTATAAGGGGAAAAAAGTCTATTTGAAGTTTTGGGCTTCATGGTGTGGTCCATGTAAGAAAAGTATGCCCGAGTTGATGGAATTGGCTGCAAAATCAGATCGCGATTTTGAAATTCTTAGTGTCATTGCACCAGGAATTCAAGGTGAAAAAACTGTCGAGCAATTCCCACAATGGTTCCAAGAACAAGGATATAAAGATATCCCAGTACTTTATGATACCAAAGCAACAACGTTCCAAGCTTATCAAATTCGAAGCATTCCTACAGAATACCTAATTGATAGTCAAGGAAAGATTGGAAAGATTCAATTTGGTGTTATCAGCAACTCGGATGCAGAAGCAGCCTTTAAAGAAATGAACTAGAATAGATAAAAATCTGATTACAAAAGTAGTCAGATTTTTTTAGAAAATTATTTTATAAATATTCACAAATCTCCTATATTTATGGTAAAATAGAATCATCATTTTATTTTGGAGTCAAAGATGAATATATTTAGAACAAAGAATGTCAGTTTAGATAAAACAGAGATGCACAGGCATTTGAAGTTATGGGATTTGATTTTGCTGGGTATCGGAGCCATGGTAGGGACAGGTGTCTTTACAATCACAGGTACTGCGGCAGCAACTCTAGCGGGTCCTGCTCTAGTGATTTCAATCGTTATTTCTGCCTTGTGTGTGGGATTATCAGCACTATTTTTTGCAGAATTTGCTTCGCGAGTACCTGCTACAGGTGGTGCCTATAGTTATCTCTATGCCATCTTAGGAGAATTCCCAGCCTGGTTGGCAGGTTGGTTAACCATGATGGAGTTCATGACAGCCATATCAGGTGTGGCTTCGGGTTGGGCAGCTTATTTTAAAGGCTTGCTCTCTCAATACGGGATAGCCCTTCCTCAGGCTTTAAATGGTACCTTTAATCCTCAGGCAGAGACATTTGTTGATTTATTGCCTATTCTTGTCTTGGTCTTGGTGACCTCGCTTGTTTTACTAAATGCTAAGGCAGCCTTACGCTTTAATTCGATCCTAGTTATTTTGAAATTTTCCGCTTTAGCCCTCTTTATTTTGGTAGGAATTTGGCATATCAAACTTGATAATTGGAGCAATTTTGCTCCTTATGGTTTTGGACAAATCTATGGCGCTAGTACTGGTATTATGGCTGGTGCGTCCTTGATGTTCTTTGGATTTTTAGGATTTGAATCTATCTCTATGGCTGTAGATGAAGTCAAGACTCCTCAAAAAAATATTCCTAGAGGGATTGTCTTATCACTTTCTATCGTAACCATTCTTTATGCCTTGGTGACTCTTGTTTTGACTGGTGTGGTTCACTATAGTCATCTAAATGTTGACGATGCCGTTGCCTTTGCTCTTCGCAGCGTTGGGATTAGTTGGGCAGCTAATTATGTGTCATTAGTGGCTATCTTGACCTTGATTACAGTTTGTATTTCGATGACCTATGCCCTATCTCGTATGATTTACAGTTTAGCGCGTGACGGCTTAATGCCTAGTGCGTTTAAAGAATTAACAAAAACAAGCAAGGTACCAAAAAATGCTACTATCTTGACAGGTTTAGCTTCAGCAGTAGCAGCAGGAATCTTCCCTCTTGCTAGTATTGCAGCCTTCTTAAATATTTGTACCCTAGCCTACTTGATCATGCTGGCATACGGCCTGATTCGCTTACGGAAAGAAAAAGGGATGCCCAAATCTGGGGAATTTAAAACACCATTGGTACCCCTGTTACCCATTTTATCAATCATCATTTGTTTATCCTTTATGTTACAGTATAATATGGAAACTTGGATTGCTTTCCTAGTTGCCTTGTTAGTAGGAAGTATTATTTACTTCACTTATGGTTATAAGCATTCTACCATAGGAGAATAATACTCTTCGAAAATCTCTTCAAACCACGTCAGCTTCGCCTTGCCGTATATATGTGACTGACTTCGTCAGTCTTATCTACAACCTCAAAGTCGTGCTTTGAGCAGCCTGTGGCTAGCTTCCTAATTTGCTCTTTGATTTTCATTGAGTATATAAAGTGAGAATCTGTTGAGTTGTTTAAACTCAGCAGATTTTTGTATGTGAAAGAAATTTCAAATTTTTTCTTAAAATATCTTGACAGATTAAATTTTTAGGAGTAGAATGTTTACCAGTTAATTAAATAGTTAAGGGGTTGTTTATGAAGAAACAAAGTTTATTTTTAGTATTGTTAAGTGTTTTCCTTTTGTGCTTAGCTGCTTGTGGTCAAAAGGAAAGCCAGTCAGGTAAAGGGATGAAAATTGTGACCAGTTTTTATCCTATCTATGCTATGGTCAAGGAAGTATCTGGTGACTTGAATGATGTTCGGATGATTCAGTCAAGTAGCGGAATTCACTCCTTTGAACCTTCAGCAAATGACATTGCTGCCATCTATGATGCAGATGTCTTTGTTTACCATTCTCATACTCTCGAATCTTGGGCAGGAAGTTTAGATCCCAATCTTAAAAAATCTAAAGTTAAGGTTTTAGAGGCTTCAGAGGGAATGACCTTAGACCGTGTTCCTGGGCTAGAAGATGTGGAAGCAGGGGATGGAGTTGATGAAAAAACACTTTATGATCCTCACACTTGGCTAGATCCTGAAAAAGCTGGAGAAGAAGCCCAAATTATTGCTGATAAACTTTCAGAGGTGGATAGTGAGCATAAAGAAACTTATCAAAAAAATGCGCAAGCCTTTATCAAAAAAGCTCAAGAATTGACTAAGAAATTCCAGCCTAAATTTGAAAAAGCGAGTCAGAAAACTTTTGTAACACAGCATACAGCCTTTTCTTATCTAGCTAAGCGATTTGGACTCAATCAACTTGGTATTGCAGGTATCTCTCCTGAACAAGAACCAAGTCCTAGACAACTAACAGAAATTCAGGAATTTGTTAAAACCTATAAGGTTAAAACGATTTTTACAGAAAGTAACGCTTCTTCAAAAGTAGCTGAAACTCTTGTCAAATCAACAGGTGTGGATCTTAAAACTCTGAATCCTTTAGAGGCAGACCCACAAAATGACAAGACCTACCTAGAAAACCTTGAAGAAAATATGAGTGTATTAGCTGAAGAATTAAAGTGAGGCAAATATGAAAATCAATAAAAAATATCTAGCAGGTTCAGTGGCAGTCCTTGCCCTAAGTGTTTGTTCCTACGAGCTTGGTCGCTATCAAGCTGGTCACGTTAAGAAAGATTCTAATCGAGTTGCTTATATTGATGGTGATCAAGCTGGTCAAAAGGCAGAGAACTTGACACCAGATGAAGTTAGTAAGAGAGAGGGAATCAATGCCGAACAAATTGTTATCAAGATTACTGATCAAGGTTATGTGACCTCTCATGGAGACCATTATCATTACTATAATGGCAAGGTTCCTTATGATGCTATCATCAGTGAAGAATTGCTGATGAAAGATCCGAATTATCAGTTGAAGGATTCAGATATTGTCAATGAAATCAAGGGTGGTTATGTCATTAAGGTAGACGGGAAATACTATGTTTACCTCAAGGATGCGGCTCATGCGGACAATATTCGGACAAAAGAAGAGATTAAACGTCAGAAACAGGAACACAGTAGTAATCATGGAGGCGGTTCTAACGATCAGGCGGTAGTTGCTGCCAGAGCTCAAGGCCGTTATACAACGGATGATGGTTATATCTTTAATGCGTCTGATATTATAGAAGATACAGGCGATGCCTATATCGTTCCTCATGGCAATCATTTCCACTATATTCCTAAGAGTGACTTGTCTGCCAGTGAATTAGCTGCTGCCCAAGCCTTCTTATCTGGAAAAGGCGGTCAATTAAGTACGGTTGAATATCGTTCAAGCAGGGGAAAAACAAGATCTAATGTGAGAACGAGTCAAGCTGAAACTCCTCAAAATCCTGCAACAGCTCCTGAGAGTCAAAATGAGGATTTAGCTAGTCTTCTTCAAGAATTGTACGCTTTGCCGCTGAGTCAACGTCATGTGGAGTCTGATGGCTTGGTATTTGACCCGGCACAGATTACAAAACGTACTGCAAATGGTGTGGCGGTTCCTCATGGAGATCATTTCCATTTCATTCCTTATTCGCAAATGTCTGCTTTGGAAGAAAAATTGGCTCGAAATCTTCCAATTGGAGGTCAGTCAGTTCAAAGTCATTCTGACAATACGAAACCAAGCAGCCCTGAGAAACAAAGTTCAACATCAACTCCAACGATTAAACCAAACTTTAATCTCAATACGCAGGCACCGAGTCGAGGAACTGGAGGAGCCTATACAACGGACGATGGGTATGTCTTTAGTCCAACAGATGTGATTGAAGACACAGGTGACGCTTTTGTTGTACCGCATGGAAATCATTTCCACTATATACCTAAGAGTGATTTGTCTGCAGGGGAATTGGCTGCCGCCCAAGCTTATTGGAATGGTAAACAGGGTTCTCATGCTTCTACAAGTTCAAGTAAACCAAATAGCAATGATGTAAAACCAGCCCAACCAAGTTTATCAGAGACTCCTAATCTGACTGTCACTCCAACTTATCATCAAGACCAAGGGGAAGATATTCCAACACTTTTACGTGAATTGTATGCCAAACCTTTATCAGAACGCCATGTGGAATCGGATGGCTTAGTCTTTGATCCGGCACAAATCATCAAACGTACAGCTAACGGTGTAGCTGTGCCACACGGAGACCATTATCACTTTATTCCTTATTCACAAATGTCACCGCTGGAAGAAAAATTGGCTCGTATGGTAGCTATCAAGGGACAAAATGGCAGTGTCTTGCCAAGTGTCACTCCTTTGAAGCCAGCCCCTACTACCAAACCTCTTACACCAGCGGAAAATAAACAGACTGAATTTGCTATCAATCAGGTTGTTAGAAAAGTTGGAGACGGATATATTTTTGAGGATAAGGGCGTTAGTCGTTATGTTCTAGCTAAAGATTTAGACAAGGATAAGATTGATGCTATTGAAAATCTCTTGTCTAAGAAAACTCAAGAGACACACGCTCTAGTTGCGAAGAAAGAAAATGTAGCACCTCGTGACCAAGAATTTTATGATAAAGCTTATCATTTGTTAACAGAGGCTCATAAAGTCTTGTCTGAAAATAAGGGTCGTACTTCTGATTTCCAAGCTTTGGATAAATTAGCAGAACGCTTGAATGATGAATCGACTAATAAAGGAAAATTGGTAGATGATTTATTAACATTCCTAGCACCAATTACTCATCCAGAGCGACTTGGAAAACCAAATGCTCAAATTGCTTATACGGACGATGAAATTAAATTAGCGAAATTATCAGGTAAGTATACAACAGAAGATGGCTATATCTTTGACACTCGTGATATTACAAGTGATGAGGGAGATGCCTATATAACTCCACATATGACCCATAGTCATTGGATTAAGAAAGATAGTTTGTCTGAAGCTGAAAGAGCAGCGGCTCAGGCTTATGCTAAAGAGAAAGGTTTGACGCCTCCTTCGACAGATAATCAGGGATCAGGAAATACTGAGGTTAAAGGAGTAGAAGCAATCTATAATAAAGTGAAGGCGGCTAAGAAGGTTCCACTTGATCACATGCCTTACAATCTCCAACATACTGTTGAAGTCAAAAACGGAAGCTTGATTATTCCCCATTATGATCATTACCATAACATTAAATTTGGCTGGTTTGACGAAGGACTCTATGAGGCACCTAAGGGTTATAGCCTTGAGGATCTCTTTGCAACTGTAAAATATTATGTAGAACATCCAGACGAACGTCCTCACTCAGATAATGGTTGGGGAAATGCCAGCGACCATGTTCGTAAAAATAAGCCAGAAGACAGTAAACTTGATGAAGATAAGAAACATGATGAAGTAAGTGAACCAACTCGCCCTGAATCTGATGAAAAAGAGAATCACGCAGGTTTAAATCCTTCAGCAGATAATCTTTATAAACCAAGCACTGATACGGAAGAGACAGAGGAAGAAGCTGAAGATACTACAGATGAGGCTAAAGTTCCTCAAGTAGAGACTGAAAAAGTAGAAGCCAAACTCAAAGAAGTAGAAGCTCTACTTGCTAAAGTAACGGATGCTAGTTTGAAAGACAATGTGACAGAGAGCCTATCTGGTTTACGAAATAATCTGAGTCTTCAAACCATGGATAATAATGGCATCATGGCAGAAGCAGAGAAACTACTTGCTTTGTTAAAAGGTAGTGAGTCAGTTACGACGAAACCAGAAGCATAAGTTTATCCTATTAAATCAATATGATGTAAGAGTCAGTAGCAATACTGGCTTTTATTTTTTTAAAATGACATAAAAATCTTGACAGATAAACTTAAAAAAGGTAAACTATTTACTGGTTAATTAATTGGTTAAATAACCAGTTTAGAAAAACTGTTTAACCGAGAAAAAGAAGTTAAGAAAAGCTTCATCATTTATTGAAATGAGGGATTTATGAAATTCAGTAAAAAGTATATTGCAGCCGGATCAGCTGTTATCGTATCCTTGAGTCTTTGCGCCTATGCACTGAACCAGCATCGCTCGCAGGAAAATAAGGACAATAATCGTGTCTCTTATGTGGATGGCAGTCAGTCAAGTCAGAAAACTGAAAACTTGACACCAGATCAGGTTAGCCAGAAAGAAGGAATTCAGGCTGAGCAAATTGTCATCAAAATTACAGATCAGGGCTATGTGACGTCACACGGTGATCACTATCATTATTATAACGGGAAAGTTCCTTATGATGCCCTCTTTAGTGAAGAACTTTTGATGAAGGATCCAAACTATCAACTTAAGGATGGAGATATTGTCAATGAAGTCAAGGGTGGTTATATCATCAAGGTAGATGGAAAATATTATGTCTACCTGAAAGATGCAGCTCATGCTGATAATATTCGAACTAAAGATGAAATCAACCGTCAAAAACAAGAACATGTCAAAGATAATGAGAAGGTCAGCTCTGATGTTGCTGTAGCAAGGTCTCAGGGACGCTATACGACAGATGATGGTTATGTCTTTAATCCAGCTGATATTATCGAAGATACTGGTGATGCTTATATTGTTCCTCACGGTGGTCACTATCATTATATTCCAAAAAGTGATTTATCTGCTAGCGAATTAGCAGCAGCAAAAGCTCATCTAGCGGGCAAAAATACGCAACCGAGTCAGTTAAGTTATTCTTCAGCAGCTAGTGATAATAATACTCAATCTTCAGTACAAGGATCAACTAGCAAGCCAGAAAGCAAAGTTGAAAATCTCCAAAGTCTATTGAAAGAACTCTATGATTCACCTAGCGACCAACGTTACAGTGAATCAGATGGCCTGGTCTTTGACCCTGCTAAGATTGTCAGTCGTACACCGAATGGAGTTGCAATTCCGCACGGCGATCATTATCACTTTATTCCTTATAGCAAGCTCTCTGCTTTGGAAGAAAAGATTGCCAGAATGGTGCCTATCGGTGGAACTGGTTCTACGGTTTCTACAAATGAAAAATCTAATGAAGTAATGTCTAGTCTAGGAAGTCTTCCAAGTAATCCATCTACATTGAATCATACTTCATTGACTTCTAATAAGGGAATTTCTGCAACATCTGATGGTTATATCTTTAATCCAAAAGATATTGTCGAAGAAACAGCTACAGCTTATATCGTAAGACATGGTGACCATTTCCATTACATTCCTAAGGCAAATCAAATTGGTCAACCGACTCTTCCAAACAATGGTCTAACAACACCTTCGCCATCACTTCCAATCAATCCAGGTGTTTCACATGAGGAACATGAAGAAGGTGGACACGGCTTTGATGCCAATCGTATTATTGCGGAAGATGAATCAGGATTTATCATGAGTCATGGTGACCATAATCATTACTTCTTCAAGAAGGATTTGACAGCAGACCAAATTAAGGCAGCGCAAGACCACTTGAAAGAGGCAAATACATCAACACCAAATCCAGCTCACGATGACGATCATGATGACGATCATGATGAAGACCATGATCACGGTTTTGATGCTAATCGTGTCATCAGTGAGGATGAACAAGGCTTTGTCATGTCACACGGTGACCACAATCATTATTTCTTCAAGAAGGACTTGACAGCGGAGCAAATTAAGGCCGCACAGGATCATCTGAAAACACATCATGATGCAGAATCTGTAAAACCTCTTGCTAAAACGGTAGAGTCTTTTTCAAGAGATGCTAGCGATGAAGAAAAGATTGCTTATATCTCTAAAACTTATGGTGTTCCACTTGAAGCGATTAGAATTTCAAACGGCTTCTTTGTCTTTGGAAATCCAGACCAAGCCTACGATCCAACTCATATCCATCCATATGCTGTTCGTAAGGAACATGTTCGTTTGCCACTCCAAACTGGAAATCCAGAACTTGATTTCTTAAATGAACTCTATACTACTGCCTTACGTGATGGTGTATCTCCATATAGCTTGCAGGTAGAAAATGGTAGTTTTGTGATTCCTCATGGCGACCACAATCATTACATCAAGGTTCAAACGAAGGGTTATGAAGTGGCTTTGAAAAACAAGATTCCAGCTCTACAATCCAATTATCAACCTGGAGCTTTTGATGAGAAGGCAGTCTTGGAAAAAGTGGATCAACTTCTAGCTGATAGCAGAAGTATCTACAAAGACAAGCCTATCGAACAAAGACAGATTGAGTTAGCTTTAGGCCAGTTTACTGAAAACATGAAGAAACTGGCAACTAACTCTACAGCAGGTTATCTTGCAACCCTTGATCTCTTTGATAAGCAATATATCCATATTGATGAAAGTGTCAAACCTGTTGAAACCAGTGCTCTAGATAAGAAATATCAGGTCTTGATTGATAAAATCAATACACTGGATACAGACTCTTATGGACTTCCGAAGAAAGACCTTCTCGTTCGACTCCAAGAAGCTAAATTGGCTAAAGATGAAGCTGCTTTAGCAGCTGTTGAATCACAACTTCAAGCTCTTCAAGACTTTAATGATCGAACAGGTGTTACAACAGTTGAATACATCAAGTATTTCTACGAACACGTAAATGACGGTCGTTTGAGTGATGAACTTCGTAATAAAGTAGCTCAGTTGACTTGGACCTTGTATCAATCTCAATCCTTCCTTAAGGCAGCAGAATTGAACAAATTATTCCCAAGCATCTATCAGGCAAAACAAGAAGTGGAAGAAGCTTTGAAAGCTCAACCAACTACTGCTAAATCGATTCAGACTGTTCTAGATACTGAAAAAGTAGATAACCAAACTGCCAAGACAGCTATTTATGGCTTCTTGAAAGAATTGTACGGAGACTTTATGCCTGAAGAACATGTCAATCATGTTAGCAAGGAAGAAGTAGAAAGTCTTTTGAGCAAGGCAAATCAACTCTTGGAACAAATCCAAGAAGAAGGAATCAGACAATCCTTGGCAGAAGAAGTAGAAAATCTAAAAGCTGCCACAAACAAGGCTGATGCAGACTTGGATGAAGTAAACAGTCAGGTGAAAGATGTCTTGACTCGTATCGCTAGCGCCCTTCAACAAGAAAAGGAAAATGCTGAGCAAGATCCTCAGACACTTGTACTTTATCAAAAACTCTACGATACTCTTATGTCGCTTCATGCTTATTTAGAAAACAATAAGGGTTCTGATGCAGACTTTGATAAAGTAGATGCATTGCTAGATCAACTTTCTGCTAAGAGTAAGGATAAAGCCGCTTTACTTGAATTGACAAAAGCTATCCTAGTTTTGAATCAAGAAATCAAGTCAAAATCAAGCGCAAGTGAAGAAGCAACTCCAGCAACAAATGCCGAAGCAAATGGTGATAAGACCAGTGCTGAGAACCAACCAAACGTTGCTGCAGAATCTAACAGTGAAACAATAAGCGACGAAAACAAACCAAGCAACGCAACAGATTCTAAACCTGCTGAATCAGCTTCAGAAAAGGAAACAACAGAATCTACAACAAGTACTGGAAATCAAGAAAAACCAGCAGAATAAAAAGAAAGGCGAAGTAGCTGAGCTACCTCGTCTTTTTAGTCTTTATAAGCTACGATACCAATGATGGTATCAACTGCACGTTCCATGGTCTGAAGACTGACGTATTCAAAACGTCCGTGCATATTTTCTCCACCCGCAAAGATATTAGGAGTTGGGATTCCCATAAAGGAAATCTTAGAGCCGTCTGTCCCTCCACGGATTGGTTCGATAATAGGCGTGATCCCTAAATCTTCCATAACGGCTTTGGCAATGGTAATTGGAGTCATATCTTTTTCAATGACTTCTTTCATATTGTAGTACTGGTCTGTCAAATTTAGGGTGACACGGTCGCTACCAAGTTCTTGATTCATCTTATCAGCGATAGACTGCATAGCTGCTTTACGCGCTTCAAAGGCATCTTTTTCAAAATCACGAATGATATAGCTTGCACGTGCCTCCTCGACACTACCTGTCACATCCATAAGATGGTAGAACCCTTGGTAACCTTCAGTTAACTCAGGTCGGTCATTCTCTGGAAGTTGATTATGAAAATCAATTGCTAGCTGAAGGGCATTGACCATCTGACCTTTAGCAGTACCAGGGTGGACATTACGTCCTTGGAAATGCAATTCAGCCCCAGCTGCTGAGAAGGTCTCGTATTGAAGTTCACCTAGTGGTCCTCCATCAACAGTGTAGGCAAAGTCCACATCAAAATCCTCTGCATCAAATTTATTAGCACCAACACCGATTTCTTCATCTGGACCAAAACCAACACGAATCTCACAGTGCTTAATTTCAGGATGGGCAGTCAGATATTCAATGGCTGTCATAATCTCAGCTATTCCTGACTTGTCATCAGCCCCTAGCAAAGTTGTTCCATCAGTTGTGATGAGTGTTTGTCCTGGATATTTTTCAAGACTCTTAAAGTCAGCTGGATCGAGTTTGAAACCAGAATTTCCAAGTTCAATCACACCACCATCGTAGTTTTCAATTACCTGTGGATTGACTCCTTCGGCATTAAAATCAGCAGTATCCATGTGAGATATAAAGCCAATCTTACGTGTTAAAGATGGATCATTGGCTGGTAAGGTTCCAATTGCAAAACCGTTTGGTAGATAATAAACATTTTGTAATCCAACACGTTTCATTTCAGGAATAAGAACATTTGTAGCAAAATCTACCTGACTCTGCGTACTTGGAGTAGTAGTAGAGTGTTCATCAGAGCGCGTGTTAACCTTAACATAGGTTAAGAAGCGGTCCAAGAGATTGGGGTAAGTCATAAAAAACTCCTTTTGAATTCATTTTTTCCATTGTATCATAGAAAGAAAAGAAAAACAAAAGACAGAAGTTAGAGAAATTCGCTATGTTGGCGTTTACTTATTAATGGATAAATGATAAAATAAACTTGATAAAAATATCACAAGGAAGCGATTATGAAAAAAGCAATTTTAATGATGACTTTCGGTTCACCAGAAGAGATTACCTTTGAAGGTGTGGCTGATTTTTTCACAAATATTCGTCGTGGAGTGAGACCTCAAGACCACGAGATTCAAACACTCTATGATAATTATGTACTTATTGGAGGTACGCCTCTGCAAAGAATTACCCGTGAAGAGGTTGCCTTAGTAGAAGCTAGACTGGGGAATGAGTATAGTGTTTATTTTGCTAATAAGTTTTCTAGACCTTTTATCCCAGATGTGATTGGTCAGATGGAAGCAGACGGAATCGAGCAGTGTATTTGCTTGATTTTGGAGCCCCATTATTCTTTCTACTCTGTCATGGGCTATGAGAAATTTTTAGAAAGCAAACAAATTAAATTTTTAGTCATTAAGGACTGGTATCAAGAAAAAGCGCTATTAAAATATTGGGCAGATGAAATTGCTAAGATTTTAAAAGAAGAAGTAAAGCAGGATAGATTTAAAGTCATCTTTTCAGCCCATAGTGTGCCCATTTTTGCCTTAGATTTTGGTGATCCTTATATCGACCAAATTTTTGAAAATAGCAAGTTAGTTGCTGAAAAACTAGGTTTGAGTTCCGAGCAATATACAAATACCTGGCAAAGTGAGAGTGATATCGGGATTCCATGGATTAAGCCAGATGTCTTGGAGTATCTTAGAGAACAGAAAGAACATCCAGACCATTATATTTTTGTTCCTATCAGCTTCATCAGCGAGCATATTGAAGTCTTGTTTGACAACGATGTGGAATGTTATGACTTGTGTCAGGAATTGGGGGTGAACTATCATCGTCCACCAATGCCAAATACAGATTCTCGTTTGATTGATGCCTTGGTCAATACAGTCAGAGCCAATGAACATCAAGAATTTAAGGAATTTCTCCCAGAAGAAGAAACCTTTGATGAGCTAGTTCCTTCAGATGAGACTAAAAATATTTTGGCTGAATCTGAAGATTTACAAATGCCAGAATTTGTGAAAAAACTGATTGAGAAAAAAGGTCGGGAAAATGTTAAGATGCCTTATCTTATCAAGAAAATGCTTGAGAAAGCAGGTAAGTTACCAAAAGAGTAAAGAAAAAGGATTTAGCTTTGTGCTAGATCCTTTTAATTGATTATTTTTTCTCAAGAAGGGCTTTGATTTCTTGAAGTACTTCCAACTCAGTTGGACCAGCTGGAGCTTCCTCAGCAGCTTCTTCCTTCTTAGTAAGGCTTTGAGCTTTTTCAATACCTTTGATAACGAAGAAGAGAACAGTACCGATAACTAGGAAGTTGATAACAGCGCTCAAGAATTTACCATATGTAACACCATTCCAAGCAAGCTCAGCGATGTTTTGTACTTTCGCAGCTTCCAAGGCTGGATTCAAAATAAGTGGAGTGATGATATCGTTAACAAGTGATGTAACGATTGCACCAAAAGCAGTGGCAATGATCACACCGACAGCAAGGTCAACAACATTACCACGAAGCAAGAATGCTTTAAGATCTTTTAACATTTTCATAATTTCCTTTCAAAAATTTTTTACACTTTATTATATATTAATTAAGAAGTTCTTGCAAGCTATATGCTTAAATTTTTTCTTATTTTTTAAAAATAAATACCTTACTAAAAATGTAATTGAGGATAATTATCAATAATTGTGCAAGAACTGTTTCAATACCATTCACCCTATTAATATTATTATTTACAAATTGTCCGATAATATTAGGAAACTGAGTCACAAAGAGAAAAGTTAAAAGCAAATCTAAAAGAAAAGTAGAAAGGCGGGCAAGAGTAAATTTCATTAAACGGTTTGGCCAATTTTGCCTAGCTTGCTTGAATACAATTGTATCATTTGTAATAAACGCAAACAGGATACCGATACTATTTGCGAGTCCAGTAGCAAGGAGTTCTCTATGAGTTAGTTGATAAATGACTAATCTGGATAGGATAGAAACAAGAGTAGTGGCTATTCCAAAAAAGAGATAGAGTAAAAGCTCATTTTTCACGAGACTTTGAATACGTTTTTTCATGTTTTTAGTATAGCATAAAGCAGTCTATTGTGCTATACTAGTAAGGTTGATTCAAGCAACCCTTGGTGCTTAGCTTCTTTCACCAAGCATATTATACGCGGGAAACCGCCAAAGGAGAAAAGATGAAAAAATTAACTATTCGTGATGTAGCAGATATTGCAATCGTTGCTGCTATCTATGTCGTTTTGACTGTCACACCCCCCCTAAATGCCATTAGCTATGGCGCTTATCAGTTCCGTATTTCAGAAATGATGAATTTTATGGCTTTTTACAATCCCAAGTACATCATCGGAGTTACCATTGGCTGTATGATTGCTAATTTCTTTAGCTTCGGACTGCTAGATGTTTTTGTTGGTGGTGGATCAACCTTAGTATTCCTCAGTCTAGGTGTTTGGCTTTTTGCAAAATACAGCAAGGATTATCTTTTTAACGGTTTGATTCGAAAAGATCATTTCTTCTTCTCAATCCTCTTTTCAATTTCTATGTTTACTATCGCTGCCGAGTTGAATATCGTAGCGCAATTACCATTTTTCCTTACTTGGTTTACAACAGGGATTGGTGAATTTGCCTCATTGATTATTGGAGCGATTATTATCGGTAAAATTGGTCGTCGAATCGATTTAAGCAAATAGAATTAGATAAGCTAGGTAGCTCTTACCTGGCTTTTTCTTATGGAAAATTTCTAAGGAAACTTGACAAGTTTTTCTAACTATAGTATACTTTTTAAGTAAGCTGATTTAGCTCAGTTGGCAGAGCGCATCCATGGTAAGGATGAGGTCGCCGGTTCAATCCCGGCAATTAGCATGAAATAGACAGAAAAGCTCTTGGTTTACAAGAGTTTTTGTTATGTTTGCATCAAATCTGCCCCAAATTTTTCAAAGATATTTCTATTCAGCTGTGTAAATGAAACTAATACTCAATGAAAATCAAAGAGCAAACTAGAAAGCTAGCCGCAGGTTGCTCAAAACACTGTTTTGAGGTTGTAGATGAAACTGACGAAGTCAGTAACCATACATACGGTAAGGTGACGCTGACGAAGTTTGAAGAGATTTTCGAATAGTATAAAGAGTTTCGTCTGTTGACAAAAGTGATTCTCTTTAGTAGAATAGTAGATGCGATGAGTCGATAGGTAGTCTTCGAACTACTATTGAGCATAAGGAGGTCATAACGCAGGAGCGGACCTTGATGAGTTGTGTGAACCTGCTCATCACATGAAGATGCCTCTTAGTCCCTGGTCTAGCGACTGGGGATTTTTATTTTCCAAAAAATGATGAAAAAGCTTTGCAATTCATGGAAAAAGTAGTATAATACATCTATTATAGAAATTTTTAGAAAATTCCGAAAGAGGTTACTTATGGGATATACAGTTGCTGTAGTCGGCGCGACAGGTGCTGTCGGTGCTCAGATGATAAAAATGTTGGAAGAATCAACACTTCCAATCGATAAAATTCGCTTACTTGCTTCTGCACGTTCAGCAGGCAAGACTTTGAAATTTAAAGATCAAGATATTACGATTGAAGAAACGACTGAAACAGCTTTTGAAGGAGTTGATATTGCTCTCTTTTCAGCAGGTGGTTCTACATCAGCTAAGTATGCACCATACGCAGTGAAGGCTGGCGCGGTAGTAGTAGATAATACATCTTACTTCCGCCAAAATCCAGATGTTCCTTTGGTTGTTCCAGAGGTCAATGCTCACGCACTTGATGCTCACAATGGTATCATTGCCTGCCCTAACTGTTCAACTATCCAAATGATGGTGGCGCTTGAACCTGTCCGTCAAAAATGGGGCTTGGATCGTATCATCGTTTCAACTTACCAAGCCGTTTCAGGTGCTGGTATGGGAGCAATTCTTGAGACACAACGTGAACTTCGTGAAGTCTTGAATGATGGAGTGAAACCACGTGATTTACATGCTGAAATCTTGCCTTCAGGTGGGGATAAGAAACATTATCCTATCGCCTTCAATGCTCTTCCACAAATTGATGTCTTCACTGACAATGATTACACTTACGAAGAGATGAAGATGACTAAAGAAACTAAGAAAATTATGGAAGATGATAGCATTGCAGTATCTGCAACATGTGTGCGTATTCCAGTCTTGTCAGCTCACTCTGAGTCTGTTTACATCGAAACAAAAGAAGTGGCTCCAATTGAAGAAGTGAAAGCAGCTATCGCAGCCTTCCCAGGTGCTGTTCTTGAAGATGATGTAGCTCATCAAATCTATCCTCAAGCCATTAATGCAGTGGGTTCACGTGATACCTTTGTTGGTCGTATCCGTAAAGACTTGGATGCTGAAAAAGGAATCCACATGTGGGTTGTTTCAGATAACCTTCTCAAAGGTGCTGCTTGGAACTCAGTTCAGATCGCAGAAACTCTTCACGAACGTGGATTGGTTCGACCAACAGCTGAATTGAAATTTGAATTAAAATAGTCATATTGTTTAGGAGTTCAGATGAACTCCTTCTTTGAAATAGAGAGGTGTTTCTCATGTCTTATAAAGATTTAAAAGAGTGTAAAATCATCACAGCCTTTATTACTCCCTTCCACGAGGATGGTTCCATCAACTTTGAGGCCATTCCAGCCTTGATTGAGCATCTGTTGGCGCATCATACGGATGGAATTCTTCTCGCAGGTACCACTGCTGAGAGTCCGACATTGACTCATGATGAAGAGTTGGAGCTCTTTGCGGCTGTACAAAAAGTTGTCAATGGACGTGTTCCTTTGATTGCGGGTGTGGGTACCAATGATACGCGTGACTCTATTGAGTTTGTCAAAGAAGTAGCAGAATTTGGTGGTTTTGCTGCTGGGCTTGCTATTGTTCCTTACTACAACAAACCTTCGCAAGAAGGAATGTACCAGCACTTTAAAGCCATTGCAGATGCTTCTGACCTACCAATTATTATCTATAACATTCCTGGGCGTGTGGTTGTTGAACTAACTCCAGAAACTATGCTTCGTTTGGCTGACCATCCAAATATTATCGGTGTCAAAGAATGTACTAGCTTGGCTAATATGGCTTACTTGATTGAGCACAAACCAGAAGAGTTCTTAGTGTATACTGGTGAAGATGGAGATGCTTTCCATGCCATGAACCTTGGTGCGGATGGGGTTATTTCTGTTGCCTCCCATACAAATGGGGATGAAATGCACGAGATGTTTATGGCCATTGAAGAAAGCGATATGAAGAAAGCAGCAGCTATTCAACGTAAATTCATTCCTAAGGTTAATGCTCTCTTCTCTTACCCAAGTCCTGCTCCAGTCAAGGCCGTTCTTAACTATATGGGATTTGAAGCTGGACCAACTCGTCTACCTCTAGTTCCAGCACCAGAAGAAGATGCCAAACGAATTATCAAGGTTGTCGTAGATGGCGACTACGAAGCAACTAAAGCAACTGTAACAGGTGTCTTAAGACCAGATTATTAATGACGACAATAAAATCCATGACCGAATGAACGATCATGGATTTCTTATTTTCCTAAACAGAATTGGCTAAAGAGTTGGGTGATGAGTTCATCAGGAGCCGCATCACCTGTGATTTCACCAAGTATTTCCCAAGTACGAGTCAAATCAACTTGAAGCAAATCAACAGGCATCCCCAGTTCAAGACCTTCATTAACAGCTTGTAGGCTTTCAACAGCCTTCTCAATCAAGGAAATGTGACGGGCATTTGATAGGTAGGTTGCGTCTTGCTCAACCAAACCAGCATTTTCAAAGAAGAGGTTGTTGATTCTATCTTCAATCTTATCAATGTTTTGATTTTTAAGGACTGAAATACGGATGACATCTTCTGGAAGTTCCTCGGTTTCGATGACCTCAGGTAGGTCTGTTTTATTAAGTAGAATAATGCGGTTTGTATCTTGGCTAATCTCAAGAAGTTGTCGGTCTTGGGCAGTTAAGGGCTCGCTAGCGTTTAGTACTAGCAGAACCAAGTCAGCTTCCTTAAGAGCTTTTTTCGAACGCTCAACACCGATTTGTTCAACGATATCATCTGTTTCACGAATACCTGCTGTGTCAATTAATTTTAGAGGAACACCGTTGATGTTGACGTACTCTTCGATGACATCACGTGTCGTACCAGCAATATCTGTCACGATAGCCTTGTCTTCACGCAGGAGGTTATTGAGAAGGCTTGATTTTCCAACGTTGGGACGGCCGATGATAGCTGTCGAAATTCCTTCCCGAAGGATTTTACCGCGACGGGCTGTTCTAAGGAGATTGGTTAGCAATTGTTCAAACTCCATAGTTTTCTCTCGGACAACAGCAGTAGTCGCTTCTTCAACATCGTCATACTCAGGATAGTCGATATTGACCTCAACTTGGGCAAGTGTGTTAAGGATTTCTTGGCGGGTATTATTAATGAGGTCAGAAAGGGAACCATCTAGTTGTTTGACCGCAATGTTCATGGCCTTGTCAGTTTTGGCACGGATGATATCCATTACCGCTTCAGCCTGAGTCAAGTCTACGCGACCATTTAGAAAGGCACGTTTGGTAAATTCACCAGGTTCTGCCAACCTAGCTCCTTCACGAATAGCTAGCTGGAGAATTTCATTAGTCACCGCAATCCCACCGTGGGTGTTAATCTCGATAATATCTTCACGAGTGAAGGTCTTTGGAGACTTCATAGCTCCAACCATAACCTCGTCCATGACTTTTCCTGTCTGAGGATCAATAATGTGACCGTAGTTGAGAGTGTGGCTGGCAACCTTGTTCAAGTCTTTTCCTTTAAAAATCTTTTGCGCAATAGCAAAACTGTCTGTTCCGCTCAGGCGGACAATACCAATAGCCCCTTCACCTAGTGGAGTAGAGATAGCAGCGATGGTATCAAATTCACGTGTAATCATAATGTTTCCTTTAATTAATAGCTCTTTTCTTGGAAATTTTTCCAAGTCTCTTTTCAAATTGTAACAAATTTGAACTATTTCTTCAATGGATGCTACTTGGAGATTGAAAAAGCCTAAGCATTTCTGCTTAAGCTAGATTATTTGGTGCGCATTTCCCCTTGTGGGAAATAAGTTCCTTCTGGCATGTCGTTTATGATGACATGGACAGCTGATTGAGGGGCTCCAGTATTACGGACGACAGCTTCCGTTACTTCCTTAGCAAGAGCTTTCTTTTGCTCGAGCGTGCGTCCTTCAAATAAATCGATGCGTACAAATGGCATAATAGCTTCCTCCACTAGTTTTGATTTCTTCTATTTTACCACATTTTGCCGTTTAAAGCTTAAGAAAATTATGATATACTAGAATGTAGCAAAAATTTAGAAATGGACGTGAAGCAAGAAGCATGGCACAGTTGTATTATCGTTATGGGACCATGAACTCTGGTAAGACCATTGAGATTCTCAAGGTGGCCTATAACTATGAGGAGCAAGGAAAAGGTGTCGTCATTATGACCTCGGCTCTGGATACGCGTGACGGTGTTGGCTATGTGTCGAGTCGAATCGGTATGAAACGCCCAGCCCTTGCGATTGAGGAGACGACGGATATCTTTGGCTATATCCGAGACCTATTAGAAAAACCTTACTGTGTGTTGGTTGATGAAGCCCAGTTTCTCAAGCGTCATCATGTTTACGATCTAGCTCGTGTTGTGGATGAGTTAGACATACCTGTCATGGCTTTTGGTTTGAAAAATGACTTTCGCAATGAACTGTTCGAAGGTTCCAAATATCTCTTGCTTTTAGCAGACAAGATTGACGAAATCAAGACCATCTGTCAGTATTGCAAGAAAAAGGCGACTATGGTTTTGCGAACACAGGATGGATTGCCCGTTTATGATGGTGAACAGATCCAGATTGGTGGAAATGAAACCTATATCTCAGTTTGCCGTAAACATTATTTTGCCCCTGAAATCAATAAGGAGAATGAAGAAAAATGAACATCTATGATCAACTACAAGCTGTAGAAGACCGTTATGAAGAATTAGGAGAGTTGCTCAGTGACCCAGATGTGGTTTCGGACACCAAGCGTTTCATGGAACTTTCCAAAGAAGAGGCTTCTACTCGTGATACGGTAACAGCCTACCGTGAGTATAAACAAGTCCTTCAAAACATCGTTGATGCTGAAGAGATGATTAAGGAATCAGGCGGAGATGCTGACTTGGAAGAAATGGCCAAGCAAGAACTCAAAGATGCCAAGGCTGAAAAAGAAGAATACGAAGAAAAACTCAAAATTTTGCTCCTTCCAAAAGATCCAAACGATGACAAGAATATCATCCTTGAAATCCGTGGAGCAGCTGGTGGAGATGAAGCAGCACTTTTTGCTGGGGATTTGCTAACCATGTATCAAAAGTATGCGGAAGCCCAAGGCTGGCGCTTTGAAGTTATGGAAGCCTCTATGAATGGTGTCGGTGGTTTCAAAGAAGTGGTTGCCATGGTTTCAGGTCAATCTGTTTACTCTAAACTCAAGTACGAATCAGGTGCCCATCGTGTGCAACGTGTCCCTGTGACAGAAAGCCAAGGTCGTGTCCATACATCAACTGCCACAGTTCTTGTCATGCCTGAAGTCGAAGAAGTAGAATACGATATTGATCCAAAAGACCTTCGTGTCGACATCTATCATGCATCAGGTGCTGGTGGACAGAACGTCAACAAGGTTGCGACTGCCGTTCGTATCGTTCACTTGCCAACCAATATCAAGGTTGAGATGCAGGAAGAACGTACCCAGCAGAAGAACCGTGAGAAAGCCATGAAAATCATCCGTGCACGTGTTGCTGACCACTTCGCACAAATTGCACAAGATGAACAAGATGCTGAGCGTAAGTCGACTATTGGTACTGGTGACCGTTCAGAACGGATTCGTACTTATAACTTCCCACAAAACCGTGTCACAGACCACCGTATCGGTTTAACCCTCCAAAAACTAGATACCATTTTGTCTGGTAAATTGGATGAAGTTGTGGATGCCTTGGTGCTCTATGACCAAACGCAAAAATTAGAAGAATTAAATAAATAATGAAATTAGCTCAATTATTTTCAGATTTTGAAGAAGAGTTGATAAGACAAGGAGAGGAAGCAGAAAGCCTCTCTTTTGTCTATCGTAGCCTGAAAAATCTCTCTTTTACAGACTTTGTCTTTGCCCTCCAGCAGGAAGTTACAAAAGAGGAAGAATTATTTGTAGAAGAGATTTACCAGCAGTTAGCGGCTCATAAACCAGCACAGTATATCATTGGTCATGCAGAATTCTTCGGAATGCAGTTAAAAGTTGATGAGCGTGTTTTGATTCCTCGTCCAGAGACTGAGGAGTTGGTGGAGCTTATCCTAGCTGAAAATCCTGAGACGAATCTTTCAGTTCTGGATATTGGAACAGGTAGTGGAGCTATTGCTCTTGCTCTAGCAAAAAACAGACAAGATTGGTCAGTGACAGCAGCAGATATTTCCCAAGATGCTTTAGATGTAGCTAACGAAAATACTAAAAATCAAAATCTTCAAATATTTTTAAAAAAATCTGACTGTTTTACAGAAATTTCTGAAAAATATGATATAATTGTTTCCAATCCACCCTATATCTCTCGTGAAGATGTGTCAGAGGTCGGCTTGAATGTTTTGCATTCGGAACCTCATCTAGCTCTCTTTGCAGACGAGGATGGTCTAGCTATTTACCGTAGAATTGCGGAAGATGCAAAAGACTATCTCAAAGATGGTGGTAAGATTTACCTTGAAATTGGATACAAGCAAGGTCAAAGTGTTCCTGAACTTTTTAGGAAGCATCTTCCTGAAAAACATGTAAGAACACTTAAGGACCAATTTGATCAAGATAGGATGGTCGTGGTTGATGATGGACAGGATTAAACAAGAGTTGGAAAATGGTGGAGCTGTCGTTCTACCTACAGAGACAGTTTACGGTCTTTTTGCCAAGGCTCTAGACGAAAAAGCAGTTAATCATGTATACCAGATTAAACGTCGTCCCAGAGACAAGGCGCTCAATCTCAATATTGTCTCTTTAGAGGATATCTTGCACTTTTCAAAGAATCAGCCAACTTATCTGCAAAAACTTGTAGAGACCTTTTTACCAGGTCCCTTGACCATTATTCTCGAAGCTAATGACAGAGTCCCCTATTGGGTCAATTCTGGCCTTGCAACTGTTGGATTTCGGATGCCAAGTCACCCCATTACCCTTGATTTGATTCGAGAGACAGGTCCCTTGATTGGGCCGTCTGCCAATATTTCAGGTCAGGCAAGTGGAGTGACCTTTAATCAAATTCTAGAGGATTTTGACCAAGAGGTTCTGGGTCTAGAAGACGATGCTTTTCTAACTGGACAGGATTCAACTATCGTGGACTTGTCTGGAGACAAGGTGAAAATCTTACGCCAAGGGGCGATTAAGCGAGAGGATATCCTTGCTCAGTTGCCAGAGATTTCTTTTGAGGAGGAATGAGATGCTAAGAGATTTGAAAGAAACAGATGTGAAAGCTATTTGTGACATCAACCAAGAGGCTTTGGGCTATTCTTTTAGTTCAGAGGAAACGGCTAGTCAACTAGCTAGACTGTCTCGGAATTCACATCATTTCCTACTTGGCTATGAGGATGCAGCTAGTCATGTCTTGCTTGGATATGTCCACGCTGAGGTCTATGAATCACTTTATTCTAAAGCAGGATTTAATATTTTAGCCTTAGCAGTTTCACCTCAAGCGCAAGGTCAAGGTATTGGTAAAAGCTTATTACAAGGGTTGGAAGAAGAAGCAAAAAGACGTGGTTATGGGTTTATCCGCTTAAACTCTGCCGATCATCGTCTGGGTGCTCATGCATTTTATGAAAAAGTTGGTTATACTTGTGATAAAATGCAGAAACGGTTTATTCGCATCTTTTAGTTTAATTTTCTTATAAGAGAATTAAACTAATGGACTAGTCACACAATAAAAGGAGAAGACCTATGATTTTTGACAAAGATGATTTTAAAGCATATGATGCTGATCTCTGGAATGCTATTGCCAAAGAAGAAGAACGCCAACAAAACAACATTGAGTTGATTGCTTCGGAAAACGTAGTTTCCAAGGCTGTTATGGCAGCTCAAGGGTCTATCTTGACGAATAAATACGCCGAAGGCTACCCAGGCCGCCGTTATTATGGTGGAACAGATGTAGTAGACGTGGTAGAATCTCTAGCCATTGAACGCGCAAAAGAAATTTTCGGTGCAAAATTTGCCAATGTACAACCTCACTCAGGAAGCCAGGCCAACTGTGCGGCTTACATGGCCTTGATTGAGCCAGGTGATACGGTTATGGGGATGGATTTGGCAGCAGGTGGACACTTGACCCACGGAGCTCCTGTCAGCTTCTCTGGTCAAACCTACAACTTTGTGTCTTATAGTGTTGACCCTGAAACGGAACTCTTGGACTTTGATGCTATCTTGAAACAAGCCCAAGAAGTAAAACCAAAACTGATTGTAGCTGGTGCGTCAGCCTATTCTCAAATTATCGATTTTTCAAAATTCCGTGAAATTGCAGATGCCGTTGGGGCTAAGCTTATGGTGGATATGGCCCATATCGCTGGTTTGGTTGCTGCTGGTCTACATCCAAGCCCAGTACCATACGCTCATATCACTACAACAACGACCCACAAAACCCTTCGTGGACCTCGTGGTGGTTTGATTTTGACTAATGACGAAGAACTTGCTAAGAAAATCAATTCAGCTATTTTCCCAGGTATTCAGGGCGGTCCTTTGGAGCATGTTGTTGCTGCGAAGGCTGTTTCCTTCAAAGAAGTTTTGGATCCAGCCTTCAAGGAATATGCTGCCAATGTTATCAAAAACAGCAAGGCTATGGTAGAAGTCTTCTTGCAAGATCCTGATTTCCGTATCATTTCTGGTGGGACTGAAAACCACCTCTTCCTAGTGGATGTTACTAAGGTTGTAGAAAATGGAAAAGTTGCTCAAAACTTGCTGGATGAAGTCAATATTACCCTAAATAAAAACTCAATTCCTTATGAAACCTTGTCACCATTCAAGACAAGTGGGATTCGTATCGGAGCAGCAGCTATTACTGCACGTGGATTTGGTGAAGAAGAAAGTCGCAAAGTGGCTGAGCTCATCATTAAAACCCTTAAGAATGCAGAAAATGAAGCTGTCTTAGAAGAAGTGAGAAGTGCAGTTAAAGAATTAACAGATGCCTTCCCATTATACGAGGACTAAAACTTTTATGGACATTTATATTAAGAAAGCCATTATCCATCAGTTTAGCCCGGATGATACCGAGCTGTTTCTAGCGGATAAGTTTCTCAATATCACTCCAAAAATCGAAGAATACCTGCGTAGAAAAATTGAACGTGTGTATTCAGATGAAGCCAAGACTGGGATTTTCGAGGAAGAAAATCCCTTCTTCAATCACATCACAGACGATTTGTTGGAGACATCAGTAACGCTGGCTAATCTCTGGAAAGAGGAGTTCAGCATTTCAGAAAATCTCAAGACCAATGACTTGATTTTTGTGCAATTTTCTAAAGAAGGCGTGGAACATTTCGCTTTCTTGCGAATTGCCCTGCGGGAGACCTTGACCCACCTCGGAGGAGAAGTTGATAATCCAATCAAGCTAACTCAGAATAACCTGCCTGGATTTGGAACGGGTGCTGACGAAGCCTTGGTGGTCAATCTTCAGAGTCGCAAGTACCATCTGATTGAAAAACGAATCAAGTATAACGGGACTTTTTTGAATTATTTTTCAGATAATCTTCTTGCTGTCGCCCCTAAAATTTCACCCAAGAAATCTATTAAAGAACTGGAAAAAACGGCAAAGCGCATTGCTGAAACCTTTAACACAGATGACTTTCAATTTCAATCCAAGGTCAAATCAGCTATTTTTAACAATCTGGAAGAAAGCAATGAATTGTCACCTGAAAAATTGGCCAACGACCTTTTTGACAATAATCTGACGGCTCGTTTGAGCTTTATTGATCAAGTCAAGGAATCTGTACCAGAGCCTGTTCAATTTGATGAAATTGATGCCAGTCGCCAATTAAAGAAATTTGAAAACCAAAAACTTTCCTTGTCAAATGGAATTGAGCTCATCGTTCCCAATAACGTCTATCAAGACGCCGAGTCTGTTGAGTTTATCCAAAATGATAATGGAACCTACTCTATCTTAATCAAAAATATCGAGGATATTCAAAGTAAATAATGTTTAAACGAATTCGAAGAGTGCTTGTACTAGCAGTCTTCCTTTTTGCTGGATATAAAGCTTACCGCATTCACCAAGATGTCAAGCAAGTCATGACCTATCAACCCATGGTGCGAGAAATCTTGAGTGAAAAAGACACCCCAGCAAACGAAGAGCTTGTGCTCGCTATGATTTATACCGAAACAAAAGGAAAAGAAGGCGATGTTATGCAGTCTAGTGAGTCTGCAAGTGGTTCCACCAACACCATCAATGATAATGCCTCTAGCATTCGGCAAGGCGTTCAAACTCTGACAGACAATCTCTATCTGGCTCAGAAGAAGGGTGTAGATGTCTGGACGGCTGTTCAAGCCTATAATTTCGGTCCTGCCTATATCGATTATATCGCCCAAAATGGCAAGGAAAACACCTTGGCTCTGGCCAAACAGTACTCTCGTGAGACTGTTGCTCCCTTGCTTGGCAATACCACTGGAAAGACTTATAGTTATATTCATCCCATTTCCATTTTTCATGGAGCCGAACTCTATGTAAATGGAGGAAACTATTATTATTCTAGACAGGTGCAACTCAACCTTTACATCATCAAATGTTTCACTCTCTTTTCGACATCTGGCTAGTCCAGGTGTTTTTATTATAAGTTTTGTTATAAGTTTTCTTTAAGATAGATATATTACCCTAGAAAGGTAAAGGAGGAAAATCCCTATGAGAAAGAAACTCTTTCTGACCAGTGCTGCGGTTTTGTGGGCAGTAACAGCTATGAATAGCGTCCATGCAGCAACAGATGTTCAAAAAGTCATTGACGAAACCTATGTTCAACCTGAATATGTCCTAGGTTCATCCCTATCTGAAGACCAAAAAAATCAAACCCTAAAGAAACTTGGCTACAATGCCTCAACAGATACCAAAGAACTCAAAACCATGACACCTGATGTCTATTCTAAGATTATGAATGTGGCCAATGACTCTAGTTTACAGTTGTATTCATCAGCCAAGATTCAAAAACTAGGTGACAAATCACCACTTGAGGTCAAGATTGAAACACCAGAAAACATTACTAAGGTAACGCAGGATATGTACCGCAATGCGGCCGTAACTTTGGGTGTCGAGCACGCCAAAATCACTGTAGCAGCACCCATTCCAGTTACAGGTGAGAGTGCCTTAGCAGGGATTTACTATTCACTTGAAGCTAATGGAGCCAAGGTGCCACAAGCCAATAAAGACTTGGCTCAAGAAGAGTTGAAGGCTTTGTCTGATATCAATGCTGAAAACAAGGATAAGTCAGGCTATGATGCTAATAAATTAAACGTTGCCCTAGCTGATATCAAGTCAGGACTCGCTAAAGCTAAAGAAAGCAAGGGAAATCTGACAGAGGAAGATGTCCGTAAAATTGTTGAAGATACCTTAAAAAATTACAAACTTGATCAGGTTATAACAGGAAACCAGATCAATATCATCATCAATTTTGCTTTGAATCTTTCAAAGAGTGATATCCTCAGCAATGCAGACTTCACTAAAACCTTGAATGACCTTAAACAAAGTATCGTATCACAAGCTGGCGACAGTTTTAAAAATATCAACCTTAACTTTGATGCGGATAAGGCGCTAGAGGACGGTGGGAACTTCTTAAGCTCCCTCTGGCAAGCTATTGTCAACTTCTTTAAGAGTTTTGGTTCTTAAGAAATTTCATGGTATAATAGATGGTAACCGTAACGTTGCCGTCTTTTTTGTCGGCCAATAGAAAGAGAAGAGAATGTTAAAGAAAAATGATATTGTAGAAGTTGAAATTGTTGATTTGACCCATGAAGGAGCAGGAGTTGCCAAGGTGGATGGTTTGGTATTTTTTGTTGAGAATGCTTTACCAAGCGAAAAAATACTCATGCGTGTCCTCAAAGTCAATAAAAAGATTGGTTTTGGGAAAGTTGAAGAATACCTTGTCCAATCACCACACCGCAATCAAGATTTAGATTTGGCTTACCTGCGTTCAGGAATTGCTGATTTAGGTCATCTTGCCTATCCAGAACAGCTCAAGTTTAAAACCAAGCAGGTCAAGGACAGTCTTTACAAGATTGCAGGAATTGCTGATGTAGAGGTTTCTGAAACGCTTGGTATGGATAATCCAATTAAGTATCGTAATAAGGCACAGGTGCCTGTTCGTCGAGTAAATGGTATCTTGGAAACTGGATTTTTCCGTAAGAATTCCCACGACCTCATGCCACTGGAAGATTTCTTTATCCAAGATCCTGTGATTGATGAGGTAGTAGTAGCCCTACGCGACTTGCTCCGCCGTTATGATTTGAAACCTTATGATGAAAAGGAACAATCAGGATTGATTCGTAATCTTGTGGTACGTAGAGGTCACTACTCAGGACAAATCATGGTTATTTTGGTGACAACTCGTCCTAAAATTTTCCGAGTGGAGCAATTGATTGAACAACTAATCAAGCAGTTCCCAGAGATTGTGTCTGTTATGCAAAATATCAACGACCAAAATACCAATGCGATTTTTGGTAAGGAGTGGCGTACGCTTTATGGACAAGATTTTATCACTGACAAAATGCTTGGCAATGACTACCAAATCGCTGGTCCAGCTTTTTACCAAGTTAATACTGAAATGGCTGAAAAACTCTATAAAACAGCTATTGACTTTGCGGAGTTAAAAGAAGATGATGTGGTCATTGATGCCTATTCTGGTATCGGGACGATTGGCCTCTCTGTTGCGAAACATGTCAAAGAGGTTTATGGTGTTGAAGTCATTCCAGAAGCAGTTGAAAATAGCAAGAAGAATGCCCAACTGAACAATATTTCAAACGCTCACTATGTCTGTGACACAGCTGAAAATGCTATGAAGAATTGGCTTAAAGATGGAATTCAACCAACCGTTATCTTGGTTGATCCTCCACGCAAGGGCTTAACCGAAAGCTTTATCAAGGCAAGTAGTCAAACTGGAGCAGACCGCATCGCTTATATCTCATGTAATGTCGCTACCATGGCGCGTGATATCAAACTCTACCAAGAGTTAGGATATGAATTGAAGAAAGTCCAGCCAGTGGATTTATTTCCGCAAACGCATCATGTTGAGGCGGTAAGTTTGCTAGTCAAGGAGTAAAACGACGAAGATTAGCATTTACTTCCGCCCATGCGATAGCTGTCCGTGATTGACAAGTGCTAGCACGCAGACAGAACGGAGATAGCGAACCGCTGAGTGTGTCGCTCTGCTCGTAAAAGCTTAGAAACCTTTGAACGAAAGGGATAATGAAAGCCTTGATTGCAAGGCTTTTTGCTTTATGGTGGGTAAGTATCAGAGTGAGAAAATTTTTGGAATGAGTAGAAGTGATAGCTAGAAATTATCAGTTTCTATTTCCATTTACCCTGTGGGTACGTGTTTGTTTCCATTGACAAGGAGTTTGTGGGAATAGAAATGTACCCACCTTGTTTGAATCAAGTGAAGTGTAGTTGAAGGAAATCTGTTGAAAGCAATACTTCATTTTACCGAATAAGTAATAATTTAGGCAACTTCAAATCGATTAAAAAAAACTATTTTAAAGGTTAAGAGTAGACAAAAATTGTCCACTCTTTTTTGCAAACTCAATTTATCAATAAATGAAATGAGGGAATGTAAAATGAAATATTTTGAGGTTGAGTTAGAAAATCCTGATGAATTTTTAAAACTACAAACAGAAGATTTTGTGAAAGCTAATCGCTTGCTACTAAGGAAGATAATCCAGAGCGTTACAGTCTATGAAGAAAACTTCGTCATATCCTTTAAATCTGGCATCGAATTGGAAGTATGAGTCTCATTCCATAACTTTTATATTGAACATATCATCTTGTTGTGTTATACTATAAATTGATATAAACAAAGATGTAGGAGGAACCGAAACTATGACAGCCTCAATGCGTTTAAGATAAGCTGGCAATAAAAAAAGCAGAATCTATACCCGATGATAGGCTTTTTTGTTGTGCTTATTTATACGATATTGAGCATTCATTAGTTACGGTGAGGATATTGGTTATTTAACTATACCTTTATTTAACTATGTCTTTAATATGAATGTTTCCAAATTGTATGTATGCAGACCAAAAGCCACATTGTGGGGTTTGGCCTGCATTTTTTATTGCCTAGAATGCTATTCAAAATAGAAATTCAAGCAAAATAATATGCAGGAGATAATATAAATGGAAAAATACAACAATTGGAAACGAAAATTTTATGCAATATGGGCAGGGCAAGCAGTATCATTAATCACTAGTGCCATCCTGCAAATGGCGATTATTTTTTACCTTACAGAAAAAACAGGATCTGCGATGGTCTTGTCTATGGCTTCATTAGTAGGTTTTTTACCCTATGCGATTTTGGGACCTGCCATTGGTGTGCTAGTGGATCGTCATGATAGGAAGAAGATAATGATTGGTGCCGATTTAATTATCGCAGCAGCTGGTGCAGTGCTTGCTATTGTTGCATTCTGTATGGAGCTACCTGTCTGGATGATTATGATAGTATTGTTTATCCGTAGCATTGGAACAGCTTTTCATACCCCAGCACTCAATGCGGTTACACCACTTTTAGTACCAGAAGAACAGCTAACGAAATGCGCAGGCTATAGTCAGTCTTTGCAGTCTATAAGCTATATTGTTAGTCCGGCAGTTGCAGCACTCTTATACTCCGTTTGGGATTTAAATGCTATTATTGCCATCGACGTATTGGGTGCTGTGATTGCATCTATTACGGTAGCAATTGTACGTATACCTAAGCTGGGTAATCAAGTGCAAAGTTTAGAACCAAATTTCATAAGGGAGATGAAAGAAGGAGTTGTGGTTCTGAGACAAAACAAAGGATTGTTTGCCTTATTACTCTTAGGAACACTATATACTTTTGTTTATATGCCAATCAATGCACTATTTCCTTTAATAAGCATGGAACACTTTAATGGAACGCCTGTGCATATTTCTATTACGGAAATTTCCTTTGCATTTGGGATGCTAGCAGGAGGCTTATTATTAGGAAGATTAGGGGGCTTCGAAAAGCATGTATTACTAATAACAAGTTCATTTTTTATAATGGGGACCAGTTTAGCCGTTTCGGGAATACTTCCTCCAAATGGATTTGTAATATTCGTAGTTTGCTGTGCAATAATGGGGCTTTCGGTGCCATTTTATAGCGGTGTGCAAACAGCTCTTTTTCAGGAGAAAATTAAGCCTGAATATTTAGGACGTGTATTTTCTTTGATCGGAAGTATCATGTCACTTGCTATGCCAATTGGGTTAATTCTTTCTGGATTCTTTGCTGATAAAATCGGTGTAAATCATTGGTTTTTACTATCAGGTATTTTAATTATTGGCATTGCTATAGTTTGCCAAATGATAACTGAGGTTAGAAAATTAGATTTAAAATAAACAATATTGGAGGAATATTTATGTATCTTATTTTCATGTAACTCTTCCTGCTAAAATCGCAGGGTTTTCCCTGCATACAAGCAAATGAAAGCATGCGATTATAGACAGGAGGAAATGTTATGGAATTAATATTAAAAGCAAAAGACATTCGTGTGGAATTCAAAGGACGCGATGTTTTAGATATAAATGAATTAGAAGTATATGATTATGACCGTATTGGTTTAGTAGGAGCAAATGGTGCTGGAAAAAGCACTTTACTCAGGGTACTTTTAGGAGAATTAACTCCCCCAGGATGTAAAATGAATCGTCTGGGTGAACTTGCCTATATTCCCCAGTTGGACGAAGTAACTCTGCAGGAGGAAAAAGATTTTGCACTTGTAGGCAAGCTAGGTGTTGAGCAATTAAATATACAGACTATGAGCGGTGGTGAAGAAACAAGGCTTAAAATAGCACAGGCCTTATCGGCACAGGTTCATGGTATTTTAGCGGATGAACCTACGAGCCATTTAGACCGTGAAGGAATTGATTTTCTAATAGGACAGCTAAAATATTTTACAGGTGCACTGTTAGTTATTAGCCATGACCGCTATTTTCTTGATGAAATAGTAGATAAAATATGGGAACTGAAAGATGGCAAAATCACTGAGTATTGGGGAAACTATTCTGATTATCTTCGTCAGAAAGAGGAAGAACGTAAGAGCCAAGCTGCAGAATACGAACAATTTATTGCGGAACGTGCCCGATTGGAAAGGGCTGCGGAGGAAAAGCGAAAACAGGCTCGTAAAATAGAACAGAAGGCAAAAGGTTCTTCAAAGAAAAAAAGTACTGAAGACGGAGGGCGTTTAGCTCATCAAAAATCAATAGGAAGTAAGGAAAAAAAGATGTATAATGCTGCTAAAACCCTAGAGCACAGGATTGCGGCCTTAGGAAAAGTAGAAGCTCCGGAAGGCATTCGCAGAATTCGTTTCAGGCAAAGTAAAGCATTGGAGCTCCATAATCCATACCCTATAGTCGGTGCAGAAATTAATAAAGTATTTGGGGATAAGGCTCTGTTTGAAAATGCATCTTTTCAAATTCCGTTAGGAGCAAAAGTGGCGTTAACTGGTGGTAATGGAATCGGAAAAACAACTTTAATCCAAATGATCTTAAACCATGAAGAAGGAATTTCTATTTCGCCTAAGGCAAAAATAGGTTACTTTGCACAGAATGGTTACAAGTACAACAGTAATCAGAATGTTATGGAGTTTATGCAGAAGGATTGTGACTACAATATATCAGAAATTCGTTCAGTGCTAGCATCTATGGGGTTCAAACAGAACGATATTGGAAAAAGTTTATCTGTTTTAAGCGGTGGAGAAATTATAAAATTGTTGCTTGCTAAAATGCTCATGGGTAGATATAACATCCTAATAATGGATGAACCCAGTAACTTCCTTGACATACCAAGTTTAGAGGCTTTGGAAATACTAATGAAGGAGTACACCGGAACTATCGTGTTTATCACCCACGATAAACGATTACTCGAAAATGTAGCAGATGTAGTTTATGAAATTAGAGATAAGAAAATAAATCTGAAACATTAAATTTAAGGTAGTCGCTGGTCAGTATAGTCTGTTCTGGTTGGCGACTCCATTGTTAAAGAGTATAAAGACTTTAGATTTTATGAATATTAAAAATAGGAACAGTCAATTGAACTGCTCCTATTTTTCTGCTAAATATATTGTAGTTTTCTTATATGTATAATGATAGATTAGCGGATTCTCATCTACGGTACTTACTTCAAATATGAAGAAGTGATCGCGGTTATCTCTGGACTTTTCCTTATTGAGGACAAAGTAATTCTTACGTGAAGTCGCCATTGTTTTTAGGATATCATCAGTTAGGAAGGTCAATGGAATATTCATGTTAGAGTAGCGGTAGAAGTCACGTTCAAAATCTTGGTAGCTCTCGCTATAATAGTCCATTTGTAGGTGATTACGCTGAAACTCAAGCTGATTCATAGAGCACCTCCTCGACAAGTTCAATACTAATAATGTCTTTTAATTTCAAATTGATGTGACCTGTTGTAGTTTTTATCAAAATGAAATCTTTGGTCAGACTTGGTATTGTTCCAGTGTAGGAAACACGCTTGTTTTTTTCAATCACTTGAATGCGTGTGCGTAGCTGCCCGGCGTATACTTGACTGAGGAGTAATAATTTCTTCTCTAGTGATAAGTCAGACATGTACGTTACTTTGTTTGTATCATCAGAGAGTGCTGATGCATGTTCAGATAGGAAAAAGCCCATCCATTTTTGCATCTTTGTATCCTGGTACTCTCTTGCTGATTGAAATGGTAAATATGAACGGTCAATCATATCAAATCCTTTCTATGCAGAGGCAAGGGTATTTTTATCAAATTGAATCGTAAAACCTTGAATTCCCCCACCTGTGTAACATTCTTTAAAGCGATTGATTACCTCAGTATAGATTATCACAGATGAGCTTGTTGGCTTAATGCTAAATGTAAATTCCAATGGTAATCGGTTTTCAGATTTAGCATGTACTAGTCGTATCGATATTTCAGTTGTTTTGAGTTTTCTCTGACGAAGTTTTGAAGTTGCTGTTTCAACGATTCCATGTAAAAATCTTTCAAGCATTTCAATATCATTACATCCTTTGCTACGGATTTCTGAAAATTGTACTGTATTTTTTTCTTGTTTCATTTTAATCCCTCCAATCCACCCGCGGAATGACCACCGATAAGTTTACTGCGTTCAATATTTCTGGAACCTTCAGTTAGGACGGTTCCTTTTTGTATGGCTAAAAAACCAAACTGTTCTCTGACAACATCAATAGCTGTCTGAAGTCTATTATCTTTTTCAATTTGTTCTACATCATCAAAGAGTGATAGTAGAGTATAGCTTTCATCTACGAAGCCACTATAAGATACACCAATTTGTCTCACTGCACCAGAGGTGTATTTTTTCGGAATAATACAAGTACATGACTCACCATTGTTTTGGGGAGATTTGCGGGTTCAATTTTATTCTGAGCATTTATAGATTTTTTCATCTCAGTCCTAGAATAGCCAATATGAATAGAAACGACAGTAGTCAATACTAGGGCTACTGTTCCGTTCCACAGTATCATTTAAAAATCATTTTCACACCCTTTCGTCTATTAGTATAGAAGAAAGCTCTCAGCACATGTCGAATGTGTTAGTTTGTTAGTGAAACGCAGTTAATCCTCAAAAGGTTCCCCAAACCTTTTGAGTCCCGCAAACGCATCACGTTGAGGCGGTATCACTACTTGTGCGAGCTGAGGCATCAGTGAAGTAGAAGCAGATGATCCGTAATCAGAATGACTAGAGATGTATATGTTGGAATTGCATCAAAATCCTTCTTATAAAGATCTAGTCGCATTTGGGTCCTTAAAAGAAGGAAAAGAATTTGTATCCAAAATAACTGGATATACTCTAGAAAATGAAGATGATTTTGTTCAAGGTAATAAAGTAGAAATAACGATCATTTAGATGAAAGGTTTAGAGTAAATATGAGTCTCTTATTTGAAGAATTTAAAACCATTTGTTTCCATTTAAATCGAGTCGGAATTACACCGACACTGATGGGGTCTTTGGGATTGGAGTTTAGAACGAAAGAAAATTGGGGGTCGTCTGACATTGACATTCATGTGCCTGGTGACCCTAGAGGTTGGGAAGCACCTGATCATCTCAGAATTTATGACTGGGACAAGATAATGAAAGTGATGAAAGACTTAGGCTACGTCTTTATAGATATTCATGAGCATGAATTCAAAAAGGATCGAGTGAGTGTTGAATTTGGAAGTATCGATTCCTTACCTGATTTTGCAGGAGTTTCGGAATCGGATATAGAGCTTATTCACATTGAAGACATCACTTTTCGTCTTCCAAATCTGGAGCAGTATCTAAGTATTTACAAAGCTTCTTCTCAAGACTCCTATCGAAATGATCACAATAACAATAAGGATTTTAAAAAGATCGAGTGGCTGAAAAGACATTTGTAAATTATCATATGAAAAGTAGTAAGTTGTAAAACTGGCTGCTATGTTATTTTTATTATCATTTTTATTGTTTATTTAATCTATACTATATTGGCAAGTAACAGAATTAGTAAGGAAAAAATATTTTAAATTTTTGATCAGTATAACTATTATCGAAAGTAATGATTGATGTATTTAGATGATCAATGTTAGTGAATTTCAATTCGATGAGGCATCACTGCTTGTTCAAACAGATTAACAAGGATGTAGCTAGTGAAAGTCCTACAGTAAGGAGTTTAAACATGAAATTCCATGAATTTGGGGATAAGAATTTGCCTTCTATCTTACTGATACATGGCGGTGGCAGTTCTTGGTGGAATTATCTTCGTCAAGCACGGATCTTGTCGGAGGAGTATCGTGTCATTCTACCCACCTTGAATGGCCACGGAGAAGAATATCAACTTGATTATGTTTCTACTGAAGATTCTGCTTTGGAGATTCTAGACTATATCAAAGCAAACTGTGGTGGAAAATTGTTTGCGATCGGTGGTGTTTCACTTGGTGGTCAAATTGCCATGGAGCTTTTGTCTTTAGACAGTGAAATTGCTGAGAAGGCCATCATAGATGGAAGCCTCTGTATTCCTCAACCAAGTTTAGCTAAAATCAGCATCTTTCTAGTGTCTCTATTTGGTAAACTGATGTTCAATAAATTCTCTTGTAAACTTCAGTTAAGCATGATGAACAAACTCTATCCTAAACTGGCTTATCCAGAGGAAATAAAAGCTTATTATTTGGAAGATTTGCCAAGGACGCCTGTCAAAACATTGGTGACCATTTACAAAAACTATATGGGATGTTACAAGCTGAAAGATATGATTTCTGCTAGCAAGGCTCAGGTTTTGTATATCTATGGTGAAAAAGAATTGAACTGTGTGAAAGAATCAGCGAAATTATTTCATCAGCTACATGCAAATACAATTTTGTATGAAGCAAAGGGCTATAACCACGGTTATTTATCAGCTTACCTGCCTTATGAGTGGATTGATTTGGTGGTGCCATTTTTAAAGAGTGATTCATTAGAAATGTGTAACGAATCTGAAATGCCATAAGGAGGAAACGGATGCTAGGAGCAATTATTGGAGATATTGTAGGTTCAGTTTACGAATGGAACAATATCAAAACGAAGGTTTTTTCTTTATTTTGTGAGGATTGTTTTTTCACGGATGATACGGTAAGTCCGAACCGCTGAATGTGTAAGTTTGTTAGTGAAACGTAGCTAATCCTCAAAATAAAGAAACTAAAACTCCATTATTTCGTTATGACAACCTAAATTGGTTTTAAGGAGGTGTTATATTGATAGAAAGTAGACCTGAGTTTGATAAAATCGCATCCTTTGATGAGTTTAATAAATACTATTGGTATCGTGATGAACTTTCACAACTATGTAAATCATTAGGACTTGAATATAGAGGTACCAAACAAGAACTCAATCATATTATTGAGCAGTACTTTAAGGGTAATTTAATTAAAAAATCATCAATAAAAAGGAAAAAGAAACAAGTAGAAGTCGTTACATTAAATACGTCCTTACTTGAATGTGGATTCTCCTTTAATACACACTTTAGAGAATATTTCTCAACTTTAACAGATGTTTCACCCTTTAAATTTACTGCTGATATGGCGACAGCTTGGAGAAAAGTAAAAAGAGAAAATGATTTGAGTTTTACAATCCAAGATATGCTAAAAGTTTATTATGGAGATTCAAATTATGCCAAGTATGACCATTCGGTTTGTCAATGGAACCAATTTTTAAAGGACTTCTGTGCAGACGAAAATAATCGTAACTGCTCGAATAAACTAAAAGTAGCTTCCATTCTTTGGAAAGAAGTTAGAAATTCAAGTAATGAAAAAATTTATTCAAAGAAACTTTTGACTGAATATGCTGATAGAATAGACGAGTATGAAAAGTAGAAATGTCAGTCTCAACCAATAGTTTGTAAGGAGGAATACCATGCTAGGAGCAATTGTTGGAGACATTGTAGGTTCAGTTTACGAATGGAACAACATCAAAACGAAGGATTTTCCTTTATTTCGTGAGGATTGTTTTTTCACGGATGATACGGTTATGACCTGTGCTGTCGCAGAGGCGATTATGAATGGGGGACAAAAAGACGACTTCATTGATGCTATGAAGAAATATGGTAGAATGTATCCTGATGCTGATTATGGTACTCGGTTTAATGCATGGCTAAACAGCGATAACCGTGAGCCTTATAATAGCTTTGGGAATGGTTCGGCTATGCGTGTTTCTCCATGCGCTTGGTCCATGGACTGTAGTTTTTATGCTAGAACCGGAATGTGGCCATCATCTAGAGGTCTTGCGAGTCTTTCTGCAGAGGTAACTCATAATCATCCGGAAGGTATCAAAGGTGCTATGGCTACAGCTGATGCTATCTTTCTATGTCGTTTTTACTTTGGTGGTTATTGTAGAGAATACGAGCAACCAATTAAGGACAATCCTATGGAGTGTAAAAGACGAATTAAGGATTATATAGAGAAGTCATACGGCTACAATCTATCTCAAACTTTAGATGAAATTCGTCCTAACTATCGTTTTAACGAAACATGTCAGGAAACTGTCCCTCAAGCCATTATTGCCTTTCTTGAAAGTACAGACTTTGAAGATGCGATAAGAAATGCCATCTCACTTGGTGGCGACAGTGATACTCTGGCTGCAATCACTGGAAGCATAGCCGAGGCGGCATATGGTATTCCTGACTGGATAAAGAATAAGGCCTTTTCTTACTTGGATGAATCCTTAAAGGATGTAGTTATGCGATGGGAGAATAGAATAAAAGTGTATTAATCTCCAGTACGTGAGATTTCTCTTTTCTGTAATTTCATTGTATAATGGGAGTACATTTACTTGCATACGACGAAATGTAACCATTTCTAACGAATATTAAGGAGAGCATTAATGAAAAAAGCAATGTTAATTATCAACCCTACCTCTGGTGGGGAGAAGGCTTTAGATTACAAAGAAAAGCTGGAGAATAAAGTAAAAGAATATTTTGAGCACGTAGAAACCAAAATTACCGAAAAAGCTCTGGATGCAACACATTTTGCTGAAGAGGCTTCACGTGAGCAGTACGATGCAGTGGTTGTTTTTGGTGGAGATGGGACTGTCAATGAAGTTATTTCGGGTATTGCTGAGAGAGACTACATTCCTAAGTTAGGGATTATCCCTGGTGGGACGGGAAACCTCATTACAAAACTGTTGGAAATCAATCAAGACATCGATGGCGCGATAGATGAACTGGATTTTGATTTAACCAATAAGATTGATATCGGAAAAGCGAATGACAATTATTTTGGTTATATCTTTAGTATCGGTTCTCTACCTGAGGCGATTCACAATGTTGAAATCGAGGACAAAACAAAATTCGGTATTTTAGCCTATGCTGTAAATACCATGAAGTCTGTCATGACAGATCAGGTCTTTAACATTAAGGTTGAGACAGAAAATGGAAATTATGTTGGTGAAGCTAGCCATGTGTTGGTTCTCTTGACAAATTACTTCGCTGATAAAAAAATCTTTGAAGAAAACAAAGATGGCTATGCTAATATTTTGATTCTGAAAGATGCTTCTATATTCTCCAAATTATCCGTTATTCCTGATTTACTAAAAGGGGATGTTGTCGCAAATGATAATATCGAGTATATCAAAGCTCGTAATATTAAAATTTCTTCTGATAGTGAATTGGAGTCAGATGTTGACGGTGATAAATCTGATAACCTACCTGTAGAAATCAAAGTCCTAGCTCAGCGAGTAGAAGTATTTTCAAAACCGAAAGAGTAAAAGGTAAAAATTAGTTTATTATTCACAACGAAATGAAGTTCTATATCAACGATTGGAGGAGGAATGAATTCTCTATTTGATGAATTTCGAACAATTTGTTCTCATTTAAACCAAGTCGGGATCACTCCGACTCTCATGGGCTCTTTGGGGTTTGAATACCGTTCAAATGAAGAATGGGAGCCGTCAGACATTGACATTCATGTGTCTGGTGACCCTAGAGGTTGGGAAGCACCCGAACATCTCAGAATTTATGAGTGGGACAAGATAATGAAAGTGATGAATCACTTAGGTTACGCCTTAATAGATATTCATGAGCATGAATTCCAAAAGGATGGTCTGAGTGTTGAATTCGGAAGTATCGATTCTTTACCTGATTTTGCAGGAGTTTTGGAATCGGATATAGAGTTGATTCATCTCGATGACATCACGTTTCGCGTTCCAAGTTTGGAACAGTTTTTAAGTATTTACAAGGCTTCTTCCCAAGATTCCTATCGAAATGATCACAATAACAATAAGGATTTTAAAAAAATAGAGTGGTTGGAAAGACAGTTGTAAATCATCATTTGAAAAGTAGCAAGTTGTAAGACTGGCTGCTTTTTTATTTATAGAACCAACCCACTAGAATCTACGGACAAGCCTTGAAAATAAAATACGAAAGTAGTATACTAGAATCACAATCATGAAAACGTTTGCGTAAAATTTGAATTAGAACTTAAGGAGACAAATTAATGGAATTAAGTGCTATTTACCATAGGCCTGAGTCGGAGTATGCCTATCTTTATAAGGATAAGAAACTTCATATTCGGATTCGAACTAAGAAGGGGGACATTGAAAGCATCAACTTGCATTATGGTGACCCTTTTATCTTTATGGAGGAGTTTTATCAGGATACAAAAGAAATGTCCAAAATAACTTCTGATGCCTTATTTGATTATTGGCAGATTGAAGTGTCAGTTGACTTTGCACGTATCCAGTATCTCTTTGAACTCAAGGATACAGAAGGTCAAAGTATTTTGTATGGCGATAAAGGGTGCGTTGAAAATTCTCTAGAAAATCTTCATGCTATTGGAAATGGATTTAAGTTGCCTTATCTTCATGAGATTGATGCATGTCAAGTGCCAGACTGGGTTTCAGATACAGTATGGTACCAGATATTTCCTGAGAGATTTGCTAATGGAAATGCTCTATTAAACCCAGAAGGGACTTTAGACTGGGATTCATCTATCACACCTCAGAGTGATGATTTCTTTGGTGGTGATTTACAGGGGATTATTGACCATCTGGATTATTTGCAAGACTTGGGTATTACTGGACTTTATCTTTGTCCTATCTTTGAATCCACGAGCAATCATAAGTACAATACGACGGATTACTTTGAAATTGACCGTCATTTTGGAGACAAGGAGACCTTTCGGGAACTGTTGGAGCAAGCGCATCAGCGTGGCATGAAAATCATGTTGGATGCGGTATTTAATCATATTGGTTCGCAATCTCCTCAATGGCAAGATGTTGTCGAAAATGGTGAGCAATCTGCTTATAAGGATTGGTTCCATATTCAACAATTCCCAGTGACAACTGAAAAGCTAGTTAATAAGAGAGACTTACCTTATCATGCTTTTGGTTTCGAGGACTATATGCCTAAACTAAATACAGCCAATCCAGAGGTCAAGGACTATCTTTTAAAGGTTGCGACTTATTGGATTGAAGAGTTTGATATCGATGCTTGGCGTTTGGATGTGGCTAATGAGATTGACCATCAGTTCTGGAAGGATTTTCGTAATGCAGTTTTAGCTAAAAAGCCTGATCTTTATATCCTAGGAGAAGTCTGGCATACGTCTCAGCCTTGGTTAAATGGCGATGAATTCCACGCGGTCATGAATTATCCTTTATCTGATAGTATCAAGGACTATTTCTTACGAGGTGTTAAGAAGACAGACCAGTTCATAGATGAAATTAATGGCCAATCTATGTATTACAAGCAACAAATTTCAGAAGTTATGTTTAATCTCTTGGATTCTCATGATACAGAACGAATCTTGTGGACGGCCAATGAGAATGTGCAACTGGTTAAATCAGCCCTAGCCTTTCTCTTTTTACAAAAGGGAACACCATGTATCTACTACGGAACCGAGCTTGCCTTGACCGGAGGACCAGACCCAGATTGTCGACGTTGTATGCCTTGGGAACGCGTATCAAGTGACCATGATATGCTGAATTTCATGAAGAAGCTAATCAAGATTCGCAAACACGCATCAGCAACCATTCTGCAGGGCAAGTATGGTCTTCAAGAAATCAAACCTGATCTATTAGCTTTGGAATGGACATACGAAGGACAGGTCCTCAAAGCTATCTTCAACCAATCAACAAAAGATTATATTGTAGAGAAAGAAACAGTAGCACTAGCAAGCAATTGCCAAGAATTGGAGAATCAGTTTGTGATTTCTCCAAATGGATTTGTGATTTTCTAAAAAGTGGTTGATGTAGATTATGGTCAACTTATGTAGTATAATAAGGATAGTTACTAAACCTGTAAAAAGGAGAAAGAGATGAAGAAATCAAGAAAATTAGCCACATTAGGAATCTGTTCAATCTTGATTTTAGGCTTGGCAGCTTGTCAACAACAACATGCTACTTCTGAGGGGACGAATCAAAGGCAAACCAGTTCATCTAAAGTCCCATGGAAAGCTTCATACACCAATCTAAACAATCAGGTAAGTACAGAAGAGGTTAAATCACTCTTATCAGCCAATTTGGATCCAAATAGTGTTAATGCATTTTTTAATCTTGTAAATGATTACAATACCATTGTCGGGTCAACTGGCTTATCAGGAGATTTCACTTCCTTTACTCACACAGAATACGATGTTGAAAAAATCAGTCATCTCTGGAATCAAAAGAAGGGTGATTTCGTTGGAACCAACTGCCGTATCAATAGTTATTGTCTTTTGAAAAATTCAGTCACCATTCCAAAGCTTGAAAAGAATGACCAATTGCTTTTCCTAGATAACGATGCGATTGATAAAGGAAAGGTCTTTGATTCCCAAGATAAGGAAGAATTTGATATTCTATTTTCGAGAGTTCCAACTGAAGCAACTACAGATGTCAAGGTTCACGCTGAAAAGATGGAAAAATTCTTCTCTCAGTTTCAATTCAACGACAAAGCTCGAATGTTATCTGTGGTCTTGCACGACAATCTGGATGGCGAGTATCTGTTTGTAGGCCACGTTGGTGTTTTAGTGCCTGCTGATGATGGTTTCTTATTTGTAGAGAAATTGACATTCGAAGAACCCTACCAAGCGATTAAATTTGCCAGCAAGGAGGATTGTTACAAGTATTTAGGCACCAAGTACGAGGACTATACAGGTGATGGACTGGCTAAGCCTTTCATTATGGATAACGATAAGTGGGTTAATCTTTAATAGTGTTACGATATGACAGTAATCCTAGGACATTTATATTTTTGATGAGTTGATGGGTTATTTCAATCGATAATAGCCAGAAGCCACTCTTTAGAGTATTGCTTATATTTTCAGACAGTCCATTTGTAGTTTTATCTGGATTGGTATATAATCTAACTTAGAGAAAATAGGAGGACTAATCAAATGGAATTAAAAGATTTTACAGAAAAAGAACAGGAAATGATTAAGAAGGGCCTGACTACGTCTAAGATTAGTGACAAGGAAACTGCTGAGAAAATTCTTGCACTAGTACCACAAGACTTGATTAAGCGAATTCCGTTTTTTGTCAGAAAACATGCTACGACACGTACGATTAAACGCATTTCAATTGAACACCCTGAACTCTACGCTGCAGCTCAAACAAGTGGTGAAATTCCAGAAAAAGAACGCGAAGAATTGCGCCAGATTATCACGACTATCTTTGAACAAAAGATGAATAAGCATAGTATTAAGTAGAGAATGAAAAAATATTTTATTGGAGGTCTGGGAAGCAATATCTATCATAGCAAGGATTTTTTTCAAGAACTAAATTCGCAGATTTATTTTCTAAATCCATATGAAAAGCATCTTCGAGATGAAACAGAATTGAAATCATGGTTTAAAAATGAGATTGTAGAGGAAGAATCTATATGTCTGATAGGTCATTCTCTTGGAGGAGATTTGGCGCGTTATCTTGCATCGGAATTTTATGAAGTGACAAAACTGATTCTTTTGGATGGTGGCTATCTAGATTTAGATAAGATTTTACCTTTAGATGCGGAATTAGAGGAAACTAAAAACTATATCAAATCTCAAATTATTTCGGACGTAGATGTTCTTATTTCTAAAGAAAAATCTGAAGCAAAGCATTGGTCAGAAAATATGGAGAAAGCTGTAAGACAGTCCTATCAGTGGAATTCTGACTATAATAGATATGAGTTGGCTATAAATTATGAAAATATAAAAGCGATACTCCTCCTACGTAGGAAGATACAAGCGTTTAAGAGAGCAGTGGGCGATACTTTGTTTATCAGTCCTTGCTATTTAAATGAAGCTACATGGAGAGAGGAACACGTAAAAGAATTGCCAGACTATTTTGATACTATTTTTCTAGAAAACGTTAGCCATGAGCTTTATACTGAAGCACCCAAAGAAATCGCTAGTATGATTAATGAGTGGCTCTCTTATTCTCAGTGAGATAGTGATTGAATGGTGATAATTAATATAGAATAAAAGTCTACTCAGACTCAACAAAAAACGAACAGCTCTTTTTCTGTCATTCAGAAGAGAACTTGTTCATTTTTTTTATGGATTTAGTTTGCTTTTTAAAACACGCGATACACATAGGGATTCTCTGGTTTATCGACTTTGGTAAAGCTGTCGATTTCCAAGGTTGGGAGGTTTTGTTTGAGTTCTTTATGGTAGTGATTGACCAGTTTTCCTTTGGCTGTTATCCAGGTGTTATTCTCATACTGACGGGTATTTCCCTTAGTCAGCAATCCATACACACCGGAATCCGCGATACAGTGAATAATGCCAAAGCGGAACAGAAATTGACTATTAGCATGACTGGGGTCATTATAGACAAAGCCTGTGAACTGGACCGTCTTGCCTTCAAATTCATCCGGATAGTCGTAGATGGCCTCCATGACTTCCATATAGTTTTCATTAGTGATCTGAATGCTATCTTGGGACAAGTATTTATCCGCCGCCGTTCGCATCTCCTTTTCATAGGCTGTTTTTGAAAAATAAGAACTGGTATCTGGTTTCAAATATTGGCTTGTCGTCCCTTCACTTGTCTGAATGGCTTGATCCGTGCCTTCTGATAAGGGGAATTGATAGCCTTTGGCAGAAACGGTCTGAGAATCCAAGCTAACAGTTGGAAAAGTTAAACCGACGACAATTGGAATGGCAAGAAGAGCAATACTAGTTCCTTTAGATAATCGGCTATTCAGATGACTGTGGGTTTTGACTTGCTTCATCCAGATATACAGCTGGACGATTGCCAAGATAAAGGAAAGCACCATGGAAATATAGGCCAGATAGGAATAGTGCATGTTGATGTACTGGTTTAATTTGCCGGACAGATGGAGATAAATAGTCAATTCAAAATAGCCAGCTAAAACTAAAAATCGAATCATAGGACGACTCCAATCAAGAGAGAATATACTAAGACAACGAGTGTCACAATCGTAATGAACTGACTGATAAATCGTGCTTTCAAGTAATTTTTCATCATGAGAATATTTTTGATATCCAGCATTGGGCCAATTACGAGAAAGGCCAAAACTGGTGCTAAGCCGAAACTCGAGAGAAGAGAAGATCCGATAAAAGCATCAGCCTCACTACAGAGAGAAAGAAGAAAGGCTAAAATCATCAAGAGCAGGATGGCAAAAAGAGGGGTTGCACTGATAGAGGTCAGAATCCGTGTCGGAACATAGACCTGTATAACAGAGGCAAAGAGACAGCCAAATACCAAATAACGCCCCGTATCAAAAAATTCATCAATGGCCTGCACAAAGACCTGAAAAACTTTTTTTGCAGAGCTCAAGTGAGAAAAATCATGCTCATGACAAGCCAACCGATCTTCTTTTTGAATCGGTTCTTGCCAGAAAAATCCTAGAAAAATCCCAAGTATCACAGCCACAACGATGGAACCCAGAGCTCGCAATAGGGCGATATGGAAGGAGTTGCCAAAGGCAGAATAGGTCGCAAAGAGAACAATGGGATTGATAACAGGTGCTGTCACAAGAAAGGGAACGGCTGTGTAACTGGGAACCTTCTTTTCCAGAAAACGATTGATAATGGGGACGATTCCACATTCGCAAGAAGGAAAAAGTATCCCGACGAAGGTGCCAAAAAAGATTCTCCCCCAACGATTTCGAGGGAGAAAATGATAAACCTTGTCAGGTGTGATATAAACCTCAATCAACCCTGAGACAATACTTCCTATCAGCACGAAAGGGAGGGCTTCAATGATTATAGAGAGAAAAATAGCCCCAGTCTGAAGCACACTAGACGGGAGTTGTTGGAAAGCAGTCATCTAGTTTTTCTTTTCTGCTTTGGCTTTTTTCTCTTTGTCATCAGGGAAAGTGACTTGTTTCAAATCAGGGAGTTTCGCAAACTCTTCAAACATCTTGTCCAAGTCGTCTCGTTTTGTAAATTTTACAGCCATAGGTATACCTCGATTCTAAATTCTACCTCTATTATACTATTATTTTGCGGAAAAGTGAAAAGTTAAAATTGAGTATCTAACGAATAATAGAGCTTGATATATCCTAATATACACCATGATTGTGATATAATAGTTGTGGAATAACGGAGGAAATGATGGAACACGAAAAAATCGGTCAGGTTACCGATGAAGTAAAAGAAATTTTTGATATTGTTCTTGAAACTAGCGACATAAAGGTCAACAAAGACGGTTTGAGAAGCCATATGATAAAACGCCATCACAATGATGTGATTCATCATATTGAAGACCTGGAACTCATACTAAGGAACCCAGATTTCGTCGGCATCAATCCACGAGAGAAAGATACTAGTTTTGAATACGTAAAAAGATTTGATGATAATGTTCTTGTTGCCATCAAGTTACATAAAAGTGGCGATTTCTTTTACGTTCCGACCATGTATCGCTTACAAGATTTCAAATTACAAAGTCGTATCAAGTCTGGTAGATTGAGAAAGCTTGACAAAAATAGTAAATAGTGCTAGAATAACGTTAACGAAAGACATTTGAGGGCAGAAAGGTTCCTGCCGCACCTTGAAAAAGGTATCTGAGATGCTGGGTACACCGACCAGCCAAGTGTCCGTTATTTCAAAGGAGGGGCTTAAATGCTCCTTTTTTATTTAAAATTTCAAAATAGATTATCCCCACCGCAGACTCTGTCTTGCGGTTTTTTATTTTTCAAAAACACGCATTTTGGACGATTAGAAATAGAAATCTAAATGCTATTCTTCACCACAACAATTAGGATAAATAATTTTTAACACGAGGGCTCTCCTTTCACCAAATTTGAGTCTGCCGATCCCTTGGCTATCCTTTCCTTTCACAAACGAGTCGCTTATTCAATTATAAGTTTACGTGCTCCTAGTCACAGTCAGTTGTGCTTGATGGAAAGAATGACACCTATAAAAATGCGAGGTAGTGACTATACCACTCACTTATTCACCACCCCGTGATTTGTAGTAGTGATAGGCTTTCTCGCTATTATTATAAAACAAAATAAAGAGCACAACACTTTTTCATTCTGTGTTGTGCCTTGAGTGAAACGAAAGGAATTAATTATAAAAGTTTAAAAAGTCAATGTGTTATTCCAGGTCAGGAACATCTTCCAGAACTGGCTATTATGTCTGATCCATTAAATACTTTTGATGTCATGGAGTGGTAAAAAAAGGTGGCAATGCTCTCTAAGTACAAGTTATTGCACTATAGAATATAAATCTATTCCCCACATATTGTTTTTAAATACTGTAAGAGCTAATTTGAAACGTTTAGCTTGTGGTATAATAGATTCATGGATAAAAAATATGAAAAAATCTCCCAAGATTTGGGAGTGACGTTAAAGCAAATTGATACCGTTCTAAGTTTGACTGCTGAAGGGGCGACTATTCCCTTCATCGCGCGTTATCGTAAGGACATGACTGGTAGTCTGGATGAGGTGGCGATTAAGGCCATTATTGATTTGGATAAAAGTCTGACAAACCTCAATGACCGTAAGGAAGCTGTCTTGGCCAAGATTCAAGAACAAGGCAAGCTGACCAAGGAATTGGAAGAAGCTATCTTAACAGCCGAAAAATTAGCAGATGTAGAAGAACTCTATCTTCCATACAAGGAAAAACGTCGGACCAAGGCAACTATTGCTCGTGAAGCTGGGCTCTTCCCACTTGCTCGCTTGATTTTGCAGAATGTAGCTGATTTAGAAAAAGAGGCTGAAAAGTTTGTCTGTGAAGGATTTGCGACTGGTAAGGAAGCCTTGGCCGGTGCAGTTGATATTTTGGTAGAAGCCTTATCGGAAGATGTGACTTTGCGCTCCATGACTTATCAGGAGGTGCTGAGACACTCTAAACTCACTTCTCAAGTCAAGGATGAAAGTCTTGATGAAAAGCAGGTTTTTCAGATTTATTATGATTTTTCAGAGACAGTTGGAACTATGCAGGGGTATCGTACCTTAGCCCTCAATCGTGGGGAGAAGCTAGGTGTCTTGAAGGTCGGTTTCGAACATGCGACAGACCGCATTCTTGCCTTCTTTGCAGCTCGTTTCAAGGTGAAAAATGCCTATATTGATGAAGTTGTTCAACAGTCAGTTAAGAAAAAAGTTTTGCCTGCTATCGAGCGCCGCATTCGGACAGAATTGACTGAGAAGGCAGAAGAAGGAGCTATCCAACTCTTTTCTGACAACCTGCGCAATCTCCTCTTGGTTGCTCCATTGAAAGGGCGCGTGGTTCTTGGATTTGACCCTGCCTTTCGTACAGGTGCCAAGCTAGCTGTCGTGGATGCAACAGGAAAAATGCTGACAACTCAGGTCATTTATCCTGTTAAACCAGCATCAGCTCGTCAAATCGAAGAAGCCAAGAAAGATTTGGCAGATTTGATTGGTCAATATAGCGTGGAAATTATTGCCATCGGAAATGGTACTGCTAGTCGTGAAAGTGAAGCCTTTGTGGCGGAAGTTCTTAAAGATTTCCCTGAAGTTAGCTATGTTATCGTAAATGAAAGCGGTGCTTCTGTCTATTCTGCCAGCGAACTTGCTCGTCAGGAGTTTCCAGACTTGACAGTTGAAAAGCGTTCGGCTATTTCTATCGCCCGTCGTTTGCAAGATCCTCTTGCGGAATTGGTTAAAATCGATCCTAAATCAATCGGCGTTGGTCAATACCAGCACGATGTCAGTCAGAAGAAGCTGTCTGAAAGTTTGGATTTTGTCGTGGATACCGTGGTTAACCAAGTCGGTGTCAATGTCAATACAGCCAGTCCTGCTCTTCTTTCACACGTAGCTGGACTCAATAAAACCATTTCTGAAAATATTGTCAAATACCGTGAGGAGGAAGGAAAAATCACTTCACGCGCTCAAATCAAGAAAGTTCCGCGTCTGGGGGCCAAGGCCTTTGAGCAGGCAGCTGGTTTCCTTCGTATCCCTGAAAGTAGCAATATCCTTGATAATACAGGAGTTCACCCAGAAAATTACTCTGCTGTTAAGGAGCTCTTCAAACGTCTGGACATTACAGACTTGAATGAAGAAGCCCAAAGTAAACTCAAGTCCCTTTCAGTCAAGGAAATGGCGCAAGAACTAGACCTTGGTCCAGAAACCCTTAAAGATATCATTGCTGACCTTCTCAAACCAGGTCGAGATTTCCGTGATTCCTTTGACGCACCTGTGCTTCGCCAAGATGTTCTGGATATCAAAGACTTAGTGGTTGGACAGAAGCTGGAGGGTGTGGTGCGTAATGTCGTTGACTTCGGTGCCTTCGTTGACATTGGAATTCACGAGGACGGCTTAATTCACATTTCCCATATGAGCCGCAAATTTATCAAACACCCAAGCCAAGTGGTGTCAGTCGGAGATTTGGTAACGGTTTGGGTCAAGAAAATTGATACTGAACGTGAAAAAGTCAATCTGTCGCTCCTCGCTCCAAATGAAACTGACTGATTATGTTAAGCAGGTTTCACTAGAAGACTTCGGCAGACCTTTTATCCATCAATCTCAGTGGAATTCTCGTTTACGTTCGACAGGTGGGCGATTTTTCCCCAAAGATGGGCATTTGGATTTTAATCCTAAGGTTTATAAGGAACTGGGTTTAGACGTTTTTAGGAAAATTGTTCGCCATGAACTCTGTCACTATCACCTCTATTTTCAAGGGAAGGGCTATCAACACAAGGATCGGGATTTTAAGGAACTTTTGAAAAGAGTGGATGGGTTACGCTTTGTGCCAACCTTGCCAAATAGCAACTCCAAGCCAATCAAGCTTTATCGTTGCCAATCCTGCCAGCAAAGGTATCAGCGCAAGCGAAGGATTGATACCAAACGCTATCGCTGTGGACTTTGTCGAGGTAAATTGCTACTAGTAAATCAGCCTGAGGACTGATGAAAGCCGAGCCTACCCGTGATATACTATGTCTAACCTAGCAGAAAGAGGAAATAACATGAATAGTAAATTTTATAAAATGAGACGAAATCGTATGATTTCAGGAGTTTTGGCAGGTCTGTCAGACAAATGGAATTTTGATGTTACCCTTGTTCGTTTCTTGTTTGCCATCTTTACAGTTGCAAACTTTGGACTTGGCGTGATTATCTATATCATCCTAGCTTCTATCATGCCAACCAAGGAAGAAATCGAAGCAGAAATGTACGGAACAGGCCCACGAAAACGCAAAGAAGCACAAGCAATCGACGACAATGAAGGCTGGTTTTGGTGAGGTAGAAATAGTTATTTTACTGTTAGTCTATGAATTCGACTAATCTATTTTAAAATTTTTGAACCCTTGTATCCGCAAGGGTTTTCTTCTTGCTTTCTTTTTATGGTAAAATATTTTTAATTAAATGACTATCTTTCCCCCCAATCTTACAAAAATGTAAGATTAAAGTCTCTTTTGTAAGGTTAGGTTATGGCAAGCAGTCTTTTTTTGATGTAAACTAGACTCATAAAGAAAAAGGAGTAACATCATGAAACAAATCTTACAGAAGAAAACAAGAAAACCAAGTCACAAAGATATCGAGCGTGTTCAGCTGGGATGCGCTATGATGCAAGCAACATTTCATTTGATGGGATATTAAGAAAGGAGATTCTCATGACACTTTTAGATGTAAAACACGTTCAAAAAATTTATAAAACTCGTTTTCAGGGCAACCAAGTAGAAGCCCTCAAGGATATTCACTTTACCGTCGAAAAGGGTGACTACGTTGCCATCATGGGTGAGTCTGGTTCTGGTAAATCCACTCTTCTCAATATTCTAGCTATGCTGGATAAACCAACTCGTGGACAAGTTTACCTAAACGGAACAGATACAGCAACCATTAAAAATTCACAGGCTTCTAGCTTCCGTCGTGAAAAACTGGGCTTTGTCTTTCAAGATTTTAACTTGCTAGATACTCTGTCTGTTAAGGACAATATCTTGCTTCCGCTTGTATTGTCAAGAAGACCTATTACGGAGATGATGAAGAAATTGGTGGTGACAGCTGAGAATCTGGGAATCAACCAATTGCAAGAGAAGTACCCTTACGAGATTTCAGGTGGGCAGAAACAGCGTGTAGCAGTAGCACGCGCCATCATCACAGAACCTGAAATTCTCCTTGCGGATGAGCCAACAGGTGCCCTTGATTCCAAGTCCTCTGCAGCTCTTCTTGATGTTTTTGATGAAATCAATGAGCGTGGCCAAACCATTCTCATGGTAACCCACTCAACAGCAGCAGCTAGCAGAGCTAAACGTGTACTCTTTATCAAAGACGGCATTCTTTACAACCAAATCTACCGTGGAGAGAAGACAGAGCGTCAGATGTTCCAAGAAATCTCTGATACCTTGACTGTCATGGCAAGCGAGGTGAATTAGTATGTTTCGATTAACCAATAAGTTAGCGGTATCGAACTTGATTAAAAACCGCAAACTCTACTATCCTTTTGCGCTGGCTGTTCTCTTGGCAGTCACTGTCACCTATCTCTTTTACTCCCTAACCTTCAATCCCAAGATTGCGGAAATCCGTGGAGGAACAACCATTCAGGCTACACTTGGATTTGGTATGTTTGTCGTCACCCTTGCGTCAGCCATTATCGTCCTCTATGCCAATAGTTTTGTCATGAAGAACCGTTCCAAGGAACTGGGAATTTATGGCATGTTGGGCTTGGAGAAGCGCCATCTCATCAGTATGACCTTTAAGGAGTTAGTGGTATTTGGGATTCTAACTGTTGGAGCGGGTATCGGTATTGGAGCCTTGTTTGACAAGTTAATTTTCGCTTTCTTGCTCAAACTGATGAAATTGAAGGTTGAGCTGGTCGCTACCTTCCAAATGAATGTTGTCATTGCAGTACTTGTTGTCTTTGGATTGATTTTCCTAGGCCTCATGTTCCTGAATGCCCTTCGAATCGCCCGTATGAATGCCCTCCAGCTTTCTCGTGAAAAAGCTAGTGGTGAGAAAAAAGGTCGTTTCCTACCTCTACAAACTATTCTTGGTTCCATAAGTTTAGGAATTGGCTACTATCTTGCCCTTACTGTAAAAGATCCTCTCACAGCCCTAACAACCTTCTTCCTAGCTGTTTTACTGGTTATCTTTGGTACTTATCTATTGTTTAATGCAGGAATTACCGTTTTCCTCCAAATCTTAAAGAAAAATAAGAAATACTATTACCAACCAAATAATCTTATCTCTGTTTCCAACTTGATTTTCCGTATGAAGAAAAATGCAGTTGGATTAGCAACAATCGCTATTTTGTCAACAATGGTCTTGGTTACCATGTCTGCAGCGACAAGCATTTTCAATGCCTCAGAATCCTTTAAAAAAGTGATGAATCCGCATGACTTTGGAATTACTGGACAAAACGTTGAAAAAGAAGACTTGGACAAACTCTTGAGCCAGTTTGCAAGTGACAAAGGTTATAGTGTCAAAGAGAAAGAAGTGCTTCGTTACAGTAACTTTGGTATTGCAAATCAAGAAGGAACCAAGTTAACTATTTTTGAAAAAGGACAAAATCGTGTCCAACCAAAAACAGTTTTCATGGTATTTGACCAAAAAGATTATGAAAATATGACTGGTCAAAAACTGTCTCTATCAGGGAATGAGGTCGGTCTTTTTGCCAAAAATGACGGACTGAAAGGACAGAAAGCTCTAACTCTAAATAACCATCAATTTTCTGTCAAAGAAGAATTTAATACAGATTTTATTGTGAACCATGTTCCAAATCAGTTTAATATTTTTACTACTGATTACAATTACCTTGTTGTTCCAGATTTACAAGCCTTTTTAGACCAATTCCCAGATTCGGCTATCTATAATCAGCTGTACGGTGGTATTAATGTAAATGCCAGCGAAGAAGAACAACTCAAGGTCGCTGACGAGTATGATAAATACCTCGATCAATTTAATGCTCAATTAAACACTGAAGGTAGCTATGTGTATGGAAGCAATCTAGCAGATGCTAGTGCTCAAATGAGTGCCCTCTTTGGTGGTGTCTTCTTTATCGGTATTTTCCTATCCATTATCTTTATGGTCGGAACCGTTCTGGTCATCTACTACAAACAAATTTCTGAAGGCTATGAAGACCGTGAACGCTTTATTATCTTGCAGAAAGTCGGTTTAGATCAAAAGCAAATCAAGCAAACCATCAACAAACAGGTTTTAACTGTTTTCTTCCTTCCTTTGCTCTTTGCCTTCATACATCTCGCCTTTGCCTACCATATGCTTAGCCTGATTCTTAAAGTGATAGGTGTACTGGATGCGACTATGATGTTGACAGTGACTTTGTCTATCTGCGCTGTCTTCCTCATCGCCTATGTGCTGATTTTCATGATTACTTCAAGAAGCTATCGCAAGATTGTCCAAATGTAAAAAAAGATACCTCGACTTCAACATCGAGGTGTTTTTTGTGTTTTATACTCAATGAAAATCAAAAAGCAAACTAGGAAGCTAGCCGCAGACAGTACTTGAGTACGGCAAGGCGAAGCTGACGTGGTTTGAAGAGATTTTCGAAGAGTATTAAATGCTGAAAAGTTGTCCTAGCAGAAAGGTAACTCCCATGGTCAAGAGCCCAATAGCTAGGTTCCGAATCATAGCTGTTTTGGTTGGAGCTTTTCCAAGTCTGGCACTAGTGTAACCAGTCACCAATAGTGAAAGTCCCACAATGAGGACAGTAGCAGGGATGCGGTAATCACTTGGGAAAATGGTAATTGAAAGCATTGGTGGTAAGCTACCAAGGAAAAAAGAAATAAAGCTAGAGATAGCAGCATGCCAAGGATTGGTAAACTCTTCATACTCAATCCCATATTTTTCCTCTACCAAAGCCTTGAGCGGATTATTTAAAAAGGCTTTGTTGGTGAGAAGTTGGGCTGATGTTTCACACTCACCATTTTGAATATAGGCAGCATAGAGGGACTTTTTGGCTAGTTCCATATCTTGGTCTAGCAAGAGTTGCTCACGCGCAACGGCTGCTTCCTCGGTATCTTTTTGAGTTGAAACGGACACATATTCTCCACCAGCCATTGAAAAGGCACCGGCCAAAATAGCTGCAAATCCTGATAAAAAGATAATCCAGATATTGCTGGTAGCACTAGCAACCCCAATAACCACACCAGCAATGGAAATAATTCCATCATTGGCACCAAGAACACCCGCACGCAGGATATTTAAACGCCCTGCAAAGTTTGAATCAATTTCGTGATTTGTTTCTGACATATTATACTCCTTTTTATCCAGTATAAAGGAAAAATATAGGGAAATCAATATTTTAAAAGTATCTGAAAAAAGTTGCACGATTTTAATGATATAAAAACGTTGACATCTTCTCTAATAGATCAAACACCGAAGGTAAAGAGTATAGATTGGCATAAAAAATTCTTAAATGAAATAGGATAATTAGTTTTGTTCACTTTACAATCGTTTACAAGAACATAATTATTGTTAAATCTAATAAAATCCAAATATTTTACGAACTTTTTTATATTTTTTTCGTAAAACGCTTTACAAGTTCTTAAAAACATGATATAGTAATGAAGCTTAGAAAATGAGATGATGTTTTCTAGCAAATATAAACCCGAGTAAAAAATGCCTACGGACAGGCAGGGTTGAATGCCGAAGCGTGGTTGAAAAACCACATTATTGATAGGGTTAAAAGCCTACTTTTATAAGTTGATGTTAGGACACTTGTCCTAATTCATAAATTTTTAGTGTGGTGAAAGCACACGTCATCTTGTGAAACGATCAATAAAGTACGTAATATTTGCTACTAGAGAGTTAGGAAACATCGGGAACAGACATACTCAAAAGAAACAAACATAAAAACGTCAGAAGATTGCAGAGCAGGTGAAAACCTGCTCTTTTTTCATAAGTCAACCTTTAGTCGCCTTCGTCTTCTTGAAGCGCTAAAAATATGGTAAAGGAGTATGTCTTGAAAGAGTTAGATCAAAACCAAGCACCAATTTATGAGGCCTTGGTGAAGTTGCGCAAGAAAAGGATTGTTCCCTTTGATGTTCCAGGTCACAAGCGTGGACGGGGAAATCCAGAACTTGTCGAACTGTTAGGTGAAAAATGTGTAGGCATAGATGTCAATTCTATGAAACCCTTGGATAATTTAGGGCATCCTATTTCTATTATTAGGGATGCAGAAGAATTAGCTGCGGATGCTTTTGGAGCTAGCCATGCTTTTCTCATGATTGGAGGAACAACTTCATCGGTGCAGACTATGATTCTGGCAACCTGCAAGGCTGGAGATAAGATTATTCTGCCACGTAATGTCCACAAATCTGCTATCAATGCGTTGGTTCTATGTGGTGCTATTCCCATCTATATCGAGATGAGTGTGAACCCTAAAATTGGTATCGCTTTAGGTCTTGAAAATGACCGTGTTGCACAGGCCATTAAGGAACATCCAGATGCTAAAGCTATCCTAATTAACAATCCTACCTACTATGGAATTTGTTCAGACCTCAAGGGTTTAACGGAAATGGCTCATGAAGCTGGCATGATGGTTTTAGTAGATGAAGCCCACGGAGCGCATTTGCATTTCACTGATAAACTTCCAATGTCTGCAATGGATGCAGGAGCAGATATGGCTGCAGTATCTATGCATAAGTCTGGTGGGAGTTTGACACAAAGTTCGCTTCTTTTAATTGGGGAGCAGATGAATCCTGAGTACGTTCGTCAAATCATCAACCTGACCCAGTCAACATCCGCCTCTTACTTGTTGATGGCTAGTTTGGATATTTCACGTCGAAATTTAGCCCTTCGTGGTAAAGAGTCTTTTGAGAAAGTCATTGAGCTATCAGAGTATGCTCGTCGTGAAATCAATGCTATCGGTGGCTACTATGCCTACTCAAAAGAGTTAATAGATGGTGTGTCGGTATGTGATTTTGATGTAACCAAGCTGTCAGTTTACACTCAGGGTATTGGCTTAACAGGTATCGAGGTTTACGACCTCCTACGAGACGAATACGACATTCAAATCGAGTTTGGTGATATTGGCAATATCTTGGCCTATATTTCGATTGGTGACCGTATCCAAGATATTGAACGATTAGTCGGTGCTTTGGCTGATATCAAGAGACTCTACTCGAGAGATGGAAAAGATTTGATCGCTGGAGAATATATCCAACCGGAGTTGGTTCTATCTCCTCAGGAAGCCTTCTATTCAGAGAGAAAAAGTTTAACCTTGGACAATTCTGTTGGACAGGTCTGTGGGGAATTTGTCATGTGTTATCCTCCAGGGATTCCTATTTTGGCTCCTGGTGAACGCATTACACGAGAAATTGTCGATTATATCCAATTTGCCAAGGAACGTGGTTGCTCCCTCCAAGGGACGGAAGATCCTGAGGTCAATCACATCAACGTTATTAAGAGAAAGGAGAACTAGATGGATTTATGGTTTTCTGAAGTTCATACCCCAGATGTCAAATTATCTCTGAGAACAGCCAAGCAACTCTACGCTGGAAAAAGTGAATGGCAGGATATCGAAGTCTTGGATACGCCAGCTTTTGGAAAGATTTTGATTTTAAATGGTCACGTCTTATTCTCAGATGCTGATGATTTTGTCTACAACGAAATGACCGTTCATGTCCCCATGGCTGTTCACCCAAATCCAAAGAAAGTTTTAGTTATTGGGGGTGGCGACGGTGGTGTTGCACAAGTTTTAACACTCTATCCAGAATTGGAACAAATCGATATCGTGGAACCAGATGAGATGCTGGTTGAGGTTTGTCGTGAGTATTTCCCAGACTTTGCTGCAGGGCTAGATGACTCTCGTGTTACCATTTACTATCAAAATGGGCTACGCTTTTTGCGAAACTGCGAAGATGACTACGATATTATCATCAACGATGCGACAGATCCCTTTGGACATACGGAAGGGCTCTTTACCAAGGAATTTTACGGTAACAGTTACAGAGCCTTGAAAGAAGACGGTATCATGATTTACCAGCATGGGAGTCCCTTCTTTGACGAGGATGAGTCGGCTTGCCGAAGCATGCACCGCAAGGTCAATCAAGCCTTTCCAATTAGTCGGGTATATCAAGCCCATATCCCAACCAGCCCTGCTGGTTATTGGTTGTTTGGATTTGCATCGAAAAAATACCACCCTGTCAAAGATTTTGACAAGGAAGGCTGGAAAAAACGCCAGCTTTTCACAGAATACTATACTGCAAACTTACACGTGGGGGCCTTTATGTTGCCCAAGTATGTTGAGGACATTTTAGAAGAAGAGGAAGGAAAAAAATGAGTCGTTTATTAGTTATTGGATGTGGGGGCGTTGCCCAAGTTGCTATTTCAAAGATTTGCCAAGATAGCGAAACGTTTAAAGAAATTATGATTGCTAGCCGTACTAAGTCAAAATGTGATGACTTGAAAGCGAAGCTAGAAGGCAAAACAAGTACAAAGATTGAGACAGCTGCTCTTGATGCTGACAAGGTTGAAGACGTGATTGCCCTAATTGAAAGCTATAAACCAGAAGCTGTTTTGAACGTAGCTTTACCCTACCAAGACTTGACCATTATGGATGCTTGTTTAGCGACTGGAGTTCACTATATCGACACAGCTAACTACGAGGCCGAGGATACAGAAGACCCTGAATGGCGTGCTATTTATGAGAAACGTTGCAAGGAACTTGGTTTTACAGCCTACTTTGACTACTCATGGCAATGGGCTTATCAGGAAAAATTCAAAGAAGCAGGCTTGACCGCTTTGCTTGGCTCTGGATTTGACCCAGGCGTGACTAGTGTCTTTTCAGCCTATGCCCTTAAACATTATTTTGATGAAATCCACTATATCGACATTTTAGACTGTAATGGTGGTGACCACGGATATCCATTTGCGACAAACTTTAACCCAGAAATCAATCTCCGCGAGGTTTCTGCGCCAGGTTCTTACTGGGAAGATGGAAAATGGGTTGAAGTCGAAGCTATGTCAATCAAGCGCGAGTACGATTTCCCTCAGGTCGGACAAAAAGACATGTATCTCCTTCACCATGAAGAAATTGAATCATTGGCCAAGAACATTCCAGGTGTCAAACGCATTCGTTTCTTTATGACTTTTGGTCAATCATACTTGACGCACATGAAATGTTTGGAAAATATCGGTCTCCTTCGTACGGATACCATTAACTTTAACGGCCAAGAAATTGTTCCAATCCAATTTTTGAAAGCCTTGCTTCCAGACCCTGCAAGCCTTGGTCCACGTACTGTAGGTAAAACCAATATTGGATGTATCTTTACAGGTGTAAAAGATGGCGTTGAAAAGACCATCTACATCTACAATGTCTGCGACCATCAGGAATGTTACGCAGAAGTTGGTTCGCAAGCTATTTCTTACACAACAGGTGTTCCAGCCATGATAGGTACAAAATTAGTCATGAACGGTACTTGGAAACAACCAGGAGTTTATAACCTTGAAGAATTGGATCCAGATCCATTCATGGAAGCTTTGAATGAGTATGGTTTGCCTTGGGTTGTGGTTGAAAATCCACAAATGGTGGACTAATGAAGCTAGAACAAGTACCAACGCCAGCCTATGTCATTGACTTGCCCAAGTTAGAAGGCAACTGTCGTATTTTACAATATGTACAAGAAGAAGCTGGTTGCAAGGTTTTGCTTGCCCAGAAGGCTTATTCCCTCTACAAAACCTATCCCTTGATTAGCCAGTATCTATCAGGTACGACAGCCAGTGGACTCTATGAAGCTAAGCTAGCTAGGGAAGAATTCCCAGGAGAAGTCCATGTATTTGCGCCAGCCTTTAAGGATGCGGACTTGGAGGAATTGCTGGAGATAACAAATCATATCGTCTTTAACTCAGAGAGACAGTTGCGTAAACATGGGGCCCGTTGTCGGGATGCTGGTGTAAGCGTGGGTTTGCGACTTAACCCTCAGTGTTCAACTCAAGGTGACCACGCGCTCTATGACCCTTGTGCACCTGGCTCCCGTTTTGGAGTAACTTCAGACAAGATACCGAGTGATTTGCTGGATTTGGTGGATGGTCTTCATTTTCACACCCTTTGCGAGCAGGGAGCAGATGATTTAGAGACAACTTTGAAAGCAGTAGAAGAGCAATTTGGAGCCTATTTGCATCAGGTCAAATGGCTCAATATGGGGGGCGGACACCACATCACAAGAGAGGACTATGATGTAGATTTGCTGATTTCTGAGATCAAGCGTATCCGAGAAACTTACAATCTTGAAATCTATATCGAGCCTGGTGAAGCCATTGCGCTCAATGCAGGTTATCTAGCAACTGAAGTATTGGATATTGTCGAAAACGGTATGGAAATCTTGGTTTTAGACGCCTCTGCGACCTGCCATATGCCTGATGTACTTGAGATGCCCTATCGTCCACCTTTGAGAAATGGATTTGCCGCTCAGGAAAAAGCCCATACCTATAGACTTTCTTCCAATACCTGTCTGACAGGAGATGTGATTGGTGATTATAGCTTTGAAAATCCAGTTCAAATCGGTGATAGACTTTATTTTGAAGATATGGCTATTTACTCATTTGTCAAAAATAATACCTTTAATGGTATTGGATTGCCAAGTCTCTATCTCATGGATGAGCAGGGTGACTGCAGATTAGTCAAATCTTTTGGTTATCAAGACTTTAAAGGGAGATTATCATGATGGACAGTCCCAAAAAATTAGGCTATCGCATGCCAGCAGAATACGAGCCCCATCATGGTACCCTTATGATATGGCCAACTCGACCAGGTTCATGGCCCTTTCAAGGAAAGGCTGCCAAAAGAGCTTTCAGCCAGATCATTAAGACTATAGCAGAAGGGGAAAGAGTCTATCTTTTGGTTGGCCAAGACTACTTAGCTGAAGCCCAATCTTATCTTGGAGACAAGGTTATTTATCTAGACATTCCCACCAATGATGCCTGGGCGCGTGATACGGGTCCGACCATTCTTATCAATGATGAAGGCCAGAAATTAGCCGTGGATTGGTCTTTCAATGCTTGGGGTGGTGCTGTTGATGGTCTTTATCAAGATTATGAAGATGATGACCAAGTAGCCAGTCGTTTTGCTGAGACCTTGGAAATGCCTGTTTATGATGCCAAGCCTTTTGTACTGGAAGGCGGAGCGATACATAGCGATGGTCAAGGAACCATTCTCGTGACTGAAAGTTGCTTGCTTAGTTCTGGTCGCAATCCTCATCTTAGTAAGGAAGAAATCGAAACCACCTTATTAGAGTGCCTTGGAGCTGAAAAAGTTATCTGGCTTCCTTATGGTATTTATCAGGACGAAACCAATGAACACGTTGACAATGTTGCTGCCTTTGTTGGTCCTGCTGAGCTTGTTTTGGCTTGGACAGACGACAAAAGCGATCCTCAATATGCCATGTCAAAAGCAGATCTCGAACTCTTAGAGCAAGAGACAGATGCAAAAGGTCGTCACTTCACCATTCATAAACTTCCAATTCCAGCTCTTCATCAAGTTGTAACCAAAGAGGATTTGCCAGGCTACATCTATGAAGAAGGAGAAGAAGAGCGATACGCAGGTGAAAGGCTTGCTGCTTCCTATGTCAATTTCTATATTGCTAACAAGGCAGTCTTGGTTCCCCAGTTTCAAGATAAAAACGACCAAGTGGCCTTAGATATCCTCAGTAAGTGTTTCCCAGACCGTAAAGTTGTCGGAATTCCAGCCAGAGATATTCTCTTAGGTGGTGGCAATATCCACTGTATCACCCAACAAATCCCAGAATAGGAGAAAAAAATGAGAAATGTAAGAGTTGCGGCCATTCAGATGCAATGCGCTAAGGATGTGGCAACAAATATCCAAACCGCAGAGCGTTTAGTACGTCAGGCTGCAGAACAAGGCGCACAAATCATTCTCTTGCCCGAGTTGTTTGAACGTCCTTATTTTTGTCAGGAACGTCAGTATGACTACTACCAGCATGCCCAATCTGTATCAGAAAATACTGCCATTCAGCATTTTAAGGTGATTGCTAAGGAACTACAAATTGTTCTACCGATTAGTTTCTATGAAAAAGATGGCAATGTCTTGTATAATTCTATTGCAGTTATTGACGCTGATGGGGAAGTGCTGGGTGTTTATCGAAAGACCCACATACCAGATGATCATTATTATCAAGAAAAATTTTATTTCACACCTGGCAACACAGGTTTCAAGGTCTGGGATACTCGCTATGCCAAGATTGGGATCGGTATCTGTTGGGATCAATGGTTCCCTGAAACAGCGCGTTGTCTTGCATTGAATGGTGCTGAATTGCTCTTTTATCCAACTGCTATTGGCTCTGAGCCTATCCTAGATACAGATAGTTGTGGTCATTGGCAACGTACCATGCAAGGACACGCAGCAGCAAATATTGTTCCAGTTATTGCAGCCAATCGTTATGGATTGGAAGAGGTCACGCCTAGTGAGGAAAATGGTGGACAGAGTTCCAGTCTTGACTTCTACGGTTCATCCTTTATGACGGATGAAACAGGAGCTATTCTAGAACGAGCTGAAAGACAAGGAGAAGCTGTTCTGTTAGCAACTTATGACCTTGATAAGGGATCAAGCGAACGTCTAAACTGGGGCTTGTTTCGAGATAGAAGACCAGAAATGTATCAACGTATTACGGACTAGTAGGAGAGAAATGAGATATTCATTCTGCTAGATTAACTTCTTATTTTCAACTATAAGGATACTATGTTGTCTAGTAAGTGGATTTTATATTTTAACTCTCTAAGGCTTTCTCGCGCTTTTATGCGAGGAGCTTTTCTGTTTAAGCTTTATCAATAAAACATGCTATAATAGTTGCAGAAAGGTTGGTATTTATGGCTAGGATATTGGTTATTGAAGACAATAGTGACATTCAAGAGATTTTACGAACACTTCTTACTGAGGAGCATGAGGTGATTCAAGCCTTTTCTGGTACAGAAGGAATCATGCTTTTTGACCAAGGTGGGATTGACCTCGTTTTGCTAGATATCATGCTTCCTGGGAAAAATGGAGATCAGGTTTTAAAAGCTATCAGGGAAGAAAGTCAAATTCCAGTCATTATGCTAACAGCTTTGAGCGATAAGAAGTTAATCAGTCAATATCTCTTAGACGGTGCAAATGATTACATAGTGAAACCTTTTGATTTGGACGAAGTCTTTGCCAGAGTTACTGTTCAATTACGCCAAAGTGCAGAAAAACAGTCTGTGGAAATTGTAAAAACTGAAAATCTGCCACAAAACTTGAAAAATATCCAGTTTGATGCAGAAAGTTTTGAAATCAAAAATAGTCAGGAAATGATTCGCCTTGCCAAGAAAGAGTGCTTGATTCTCCAAACTCTCCTTAAACACCCTAAGAAAATTTTCACCAAGGAAGAACTTTATGAATTGGTCTGGGAGGAGAACTATCTACCTGGAGATAATACCCTCAATACGCATTTGAGTAATCTTCGTAAAAAATTAAACCAGCTTGACCCAAATCAAGAATATATTGAAACCATTTGGGGAGTTGGGGTAAGATTAAAAGGAGATAAGCAATGACCTACATGATAATCTTTGTCCTACTAGTACTCATAATTATTTTATCGATTGCATTGATTCGCTACCATCTAGCACTTAAGAGCCTGAGTCAACAGATTGAAGACAAGATTCTCACAGGTAGTATGAAAAGAGTCGGAGTCAGCATTTTTTCCAAACATTTTTTACATCTCTACCAGCAGATTGAGAATCTATTTCAGGAAGTGGAACAATCTCGACTGGTTATGAAAAGGGAAAAGCAGACTCTGGATATGGCCATCAGCAATATCGCCCATGATATTCGGACGCCTCTGACTATCGCGTCAGGCTACACCCAACAATTGATAAAGTCTCCTGAAGACAAATCAGAAACCTTACAAAAAATAGCCCAGCATCTTGATTTAGTTTCCAAACGTTTGGAAGCTCTCCTAGAATATCGTCGCTTGATGGAAGGAGCTGTCAAACCGAAACTGGAAGAAGTGGATTTTTCAGCTTTTATTACCAAGAAGACTCTGGCTTATTATGATGTTTTTCAGGCGGCAAATATCACGCTTGATTTTAAGGTTGAAGCTGGTCTGAAAATGAGGACTGATGAAGACTTGCTGGATCGAATTTTACAAAATCTGCTTGGGAATGTCCTCAAACATGGCAAGGAAGAAGCGCGACTATCTTTGAGAAAGGAAAAGGAACAGCTTGTCTTAGAGATTGCAAACCTTGTCAAACAGCCCATCAAAAAAATAGAAAATCTCAGCAACCGTTTTTATTCTGAAAATCTATCTGATACGGAAGAATCCTCTGGTTTAGGACTTTATATCACTGAGGAATTATGCCATCTTCTCGGTGCAGAGATGAAACTAAGCACAGATGGACAATGGTTATCAGTTTTTATTTACTTTTAACAAAAAGAAACCTCCTCTGTAGGCTAGAGGAGGTCATTTTTTATAGACTTTTCTTTTTGAAAACTGTCAGTCCACCTATATTAAAGATTACAATAACAGCTAAGGTAACTATAAGTGTATAGAAAATGGATTCACTATTAGCAGTCATAGCATAGAAAAACTGCAATGATAAATATGGCAAAATTTTGATACTTGGAAAAATAAGCATTGGCATAGAAAGTAAGATAGAGCTGACCAAATAACCAATAAATACTGCAAGATAAGAATGGCTAACATAGAGAATGAAGGAAACAATGGAAAGCCAAGCAAGGAGGCAAAGGAATTGAAGGGAAATGGTTATCAGTAGATTGCCAATAAAGCCATCAGGCATAGTTCCAAATCCATTTAAGATAGTTGCTGGAATAAAGGCAATCACAAGGCTGATGATAAGTTGCAAAAGTGCAATACAAGCCAGTACAAAGGCTTTGGCAAGGAAAAACTCGGTACGAGAAACACCCACTGTTAAACTATTTTTATAGAGTTTACCGATTAAATCAACTCCAAGAACGAGGCAGGCTAGGACAATACAGAGAAAAACGAGGTTTGAACCTTGACTAGATGCGTTAATAAGTGACTGTACACCGTCCCAACCATGGGTTGGAATTTCTGGTTCTTCTGTCTGGATTGCCATCAGATGACCAGTAGCTCCAAAAATAGCCCCCATTAACATGAGTACAAAGAGAATGAACTCTGTAATCCAGAATCCTTTGGAGCGGAAAAGACGGTAAAAATCTGCTTGAATGGTATGTATCATGATTTTCCTCCTATTGGACCAATTGAGTGAAGTATTCTTCTAGGTTTTGACGGGCATAGTAAATCTCGTCAATGGCGACATCTGCCAAGGTTAATTCCTTAAGAATCTGTTTGACATCTTGTTCCTGACCAAAGATGTGAATTTCATTTTCTGGATTAACAACCTTGAACTGGAGCTGGATTTGTTCTTTCAATACTTGACAAGCTTTCTCTTGGTCAGCTGTCTTAAGAACAATATAATCCTCACTTAGTGTTTCAAATTCAGCTTTGCTGATTTCACGGATAATCTTGCCTTGATCTAAAATACCAAAACGATTTGCTAGGAGATAGAGTTCTGACAAGATATGGCTAGAGATGAGAATGGTTATCCCTTTTTCTTGATTGAGCCGTTGAATCATCAGACGAAATTCTTTGATACCTATTGGGTCGAGACCGTTGATAGGTTCATCTAATATCAGGAAGTCTGGTTTGGAGAGAAGAGCAATGGCGATGCCAAGTCTTTGCTTCATTCCAAGAGAGAAATCTCGAAAGACTTTTTTACCTGTATCTGACAAACCTACATAGTCCAGCATTTCTCGAATGACTTGATCAGCATTTGGAATATGACGAATCATACAATAATATTTCAGATTTTGGTAGGCTGTTAAGTGATTATGAGCTACGGGTGATTCAATCACTGAACCTACTCGAGATAGGGCCTTGGTCCACTCATTTTCTGTTTGGCTAGAGAAGAGGGAAACAGTCCCTTTATCCGCAAACAGTAGTTGCGTAATGATTTTTATCAAGGTGGTTTTCCCAGCTCCGTTCTTTCCGATAAGTCCATAAATATCTCCCTCTCTTATCGTTAGATGAAGATCTTGAAGAATAGCTTGTTTGTCAAAGTTTTTGGACAATCCATGAATATCAAGTACTGTTTTCATGATTTTCTCCTTTTGATTTATTTTTCTAACTTTAGTATAAAGCATAGAAATCAAAGAAAGCTCAAGGATTTCTAAAGAGTTTCTAAAGTTTTAGGAATTTTTAAATAGCAAAACCCAGTTGACACGAACTGGGCTTCTTAATTATAAAATATACTTCTCAATGGCACGCGCAACACCGTCTTCTTCGTTGCTGGCTGTAACGGCATCCGCAAGAGATTTGACATAATCGCTGGCATTTCCCATAGCAATGCCCAACCCTGCAAACTGGAGCATTTCGATATCGTTATTGGCATCGCCCATGGCCATGATTTCTGAGGAATCAATCTTCAAAATCTCTGCTAGTCGAGAAAGAGCAGTAGCCTTTGTCGTACCAAGTGGCATAGCTTCATAAATGACAGGCTGCGAACGAACTCCACTGAATCGTTGGCAGAGTTCCTCAGCAAAACGCTCTTCAAAATCATCTGTTTGACTCTCTGTACCCAAAAACATACCTTGGAACATACGATACTTGCCACTAGTCGCTTCCTCTAGTGAAATTTCAGTCAGGTCTGAAAAGACTAGGTCGGCATCATTTTGAATGATTTCATTAGGCTTGCCACCGAGGACAAAATAATGTTCCTCATCAAAAAGAGTCAACTGAACCTCACTCTTTTCAGCAAGCTCATAGAGATATTCAATGTCAGCCGGACTGAGTTCTTGCCAGTCAACTAGCCCCCAATCACTGGTCTGGTGAGTTGAGCAACCGTTGTTAACAATGACATACTCATTCTGGAGGTCCAGCCCCAGTTTTTGATAGTAGGGGAGGACGCCGAAAAGGGGGCGACCCGTACAGAGAACCAGTTTGACACCTTTTTCAATGGCTTGGTGAATAGCAGCGATGTGAGCTTGTGGGATTTCCTTGGCTTCATTGAGGAGAGTTCCGTCCATATCCAAGGCTAGTAGTTTAATCATAGTTTTTCCTTCTTTATCTTTTGGTATTATTATAGCATATTTTGGAGAAGAAATTGATAGGAAGCTTGGGGCTAATTGATTTTACAGTTTAAGATGTTTTGATGACAATTCATGATTTGAAGAGGATATTTTGTAAAGAGATGCTATACTAAACTTGTTATACAGTTAAATAAACCATTATATTCAATAATCTAGTCAAGGAAAACAGAGGGTTTAATATGAAAAAACGGATTATTCAGATTTTACTAGCATTGTCCTTAATTTTTTACAACTCAACTTGGTTTTGGAGGCTTTTCAATCACCTCGCAAAGTCCTATCTACCAGCAAGTCGTGAATTTTTTCAGATTCTGCTTTTGATGGAGAGTAGTGTTCTTTGGTTAGCTGTCATCTATCTACTAGTTTTTACAGGAAAGAAGACTTTTCATTTCAAGTGGCAGTTAAGGTACTTTATCTACCTTTTACTGGGCTACATCATTTCGTATATGTCGGACTTCTTCTTGTCTTATTTCATACCCTCGTCTTCAAATCAAATCTCTTTGAATGCAACGATAGAAATGATAGGGAGACAGGAATTACCCTATTTCTTGCTCATAGCTTGCTTCATCGGCCCTATTGCTGAGGAGTTGATTTATCGCGGTGTGCTTATGACAACCTTTTTCAAAAACTCGCCTTGGTACGGAGATGTCTTGCTTTCTGCTATTATTTTCGGTTATATTCATATCAATTTTGCTTTAACTCCTCTTGCTTTTTTCATTTACGCTAGTGGAGGGCTTATTTTTGCTCTATTGTATCGCATGACAAAAAGTCTCTACTATCCAATACTAGTTCATATTTTCATCAATATCACTGCCTTCTGGGATGTATGGTTACTCCTATTTTCAGGAAGTTAGCTTACTAAAACAATGTCGGAACTTTCCGGCATTTTCTTTTCAACAGGTGAGCAAGAACTGATTATTTTCAGACTTGGGTGACTAATCATGGTATAATAAAAGGTAATGAAAAATTCTAACGAGGCAGAGATGAAATTACTTTATACTGATATTCGGACTTCTTTGACAGAAATTCTAACTAGAGAGTCGGAGGAGCTAGTTGCTGCTGGCAAGCGAGTCTTCTACATCGCCCCCAACTCTCTTTCATTTGAAAAGGAACGCGCCGTGCTGGAATGCTTGTCCCAGCAGGCTTCTTTTGCGATTACCGTTACGCGCTTTGCTCAAATGGCTCGTTATCTGGTCTTGAATGACCTGCCTGCCAAGACCAGTCTTGATGATATCGGTCTTGGGATGGCCTTTTATAAATGCCTTGCGGAACTTGACCCCAAGGACTTGCGTGTTTATGGTGCGATTAAGCAGGATCCTCAATTTATCCAGCAGTTGATTGAGCTTTACCACGAGATGACCAAAGCTCAGATGAGTTTTTTGGACTTGGAGAGTTTGACGGATGAGGACAAGAGAGCCGATTTACTCTTGATTTTTGAGAAGGTAACGGCCTACCTCAATCAAGGTCAGTTGTCTCAAGGAAGTCAGTTATCCCATTTGATTGAGGCTATTGAGAATGACAAAGTAAGTAGTGATTTTAGCCAGATTGCCTTGGTCATTGATGGATTTACCCGTTTTTCTGCTGAGGAAGAGCGGATTGTGGACCTACTTCATGGCAAGGGTGTTGAAATTGTCATTGGAGCCTATGCTAGTAAGAAAGCTTATACCAGCCCATTCGCTGAAGGCAATCTCTATCAAGCCAGTGTGGAGTTTCTCCATCATCTAGCCTCTAAATACCAAACTCCTGCTCAAGACCGTTCTCAGATTCATGAGAAGATGGATAGTTTTGATAAGGCCTCTCGTTTGCTAGAGTCTTCTTATGACTTTTCAGAATTCACCTTGGATGTCGATGATAAGGACCGTGAAAACTTACAAATCTGGTCTTGTTTGACGCAAAAGGAGGAGTTGGAGCTAGTAGCCCGTAGCATCCGTCAGAAATTGCATGAGAACTCAGACCTGAGCTACAAGCATTTTCGTATTCTTTTGGGAGATGTGTCTTCTTACCAATTATCTCTTAAAACCATTTTTGACCAGTATCAGATTCCTTTCTATCTTGGTAGAAGCGAATCCATGGCCCACCACCCTTTGACACAGTTTGTCGAGTCTATTTTAGCTTTAAAACGCTATCGTTTCCGTCAGGAGGATTTGATTAATCTTCTCAGAACAGGTTTGTATACCGACCTTAGTCAAGCTGATATTGATGCTTTTGAGCAATATATCCGTTATCTTGGTATCAATGGCTTGCCAGCCTTTCAGCAAGCCTTCACCAAATCTCACCATGGAAAATTTGATTTGGAACGTTTAAATGCTCTTCGTCTGCAGATTGTAGCGCCTCTTGAGACCCTCTTTGTCAGCCGAAAACAAAAGGCTGAAAATCTCTTGCAAAAGTGGAACTCTTTTCTAAAAGAAGGAGCTGTGACCAAGCAGTTACAAGATTTGACAGCTACTATGGAAACTCTTGAACAGGAAAGACAGGCTGAAGTTTGGAAGGCTTTCTGTCATGTTTTAGAACAATTTGCGACCGTTTTTGCTGGTTCACAGGTTAGTCTGGAAGACTTCCTAGCCTTGCTCCATTCTGGAATGAGCCTATCTCAATACCGTACCATTCCAGCGACAGTGGACACCGTTCTGGTGCAGAGTTACGATTTGATTGCACCACTGACTGCTGACTTTGTCTACGCCATTGGGCTGACTCAGGACAATTTACCAAAAATCGCGCAGAATACCAGCCTTTTGACAGATGAAGAAAGGCAAAACCTAAACCAAACGACTGAAGAGGGAGCGCAATTACTGATTACCAGCAGTGAAAATCTCAAGAAAAATCGCTATACTATGCTTTCCTTGGTCAATTCTGCTCGTAAGCAGTTGGTCTTGTCGGCTCCAAGCCTTTTTAACGAAAGTGAAAGTAAGGAGTCAGCCTATCTTCAAGAACTGGTTCATTTTGGATTTAGTCGGAGAGAGAAGAGGATAAATCACAAAGGGCTATCTATGGAGGAGATGGGGTCCTATCACAGTCTTTTGTCTAGTCTGGTTGCCTATCACCAGCAGGGCGAGACGAGAGATACTGAGCAAGATTTGACCTTTGTCAAGGTTCTGGCGCGTGTCATGGGTAAAAAACTAGACCAGCAAGGTCTGGAAAATCCAGCACTCCCAACCAGTCCGAGTAGCAAGCCCTTAGCAAAGGATACCTTACAGGTTCTCTATCCTGCTGAACAGGAATTTTACCTGTCTACCTCTGGTTTGACCGAGTTTTACCGGAACCAATACAGTTATTTCCTCCGATACGTTTTAGGCTTGCAGGAGGAATTACGTTTGCGTCCTGATGCCCGTAGTCACGGGAATTTCTTGCATCGTATCTTTGAACGAGCCTTGCAGTTGCCTGATGAAGATTCCTTTGACCACCGTCTAGAACAAGCTATTCAAGAAACCAGTCAAGAACGTGAATTTGAAGCTATTTATCAAGAAAGTTTGGAAGCCCAGTTTACCAAGGAAGTTCTGCTTGATGTAGCTCGCACGACTGGACATATTCTTCGTCATAATCCAGCCATCGAGACCATTAAAGAAGAGGCGAATTTCGGTGGGAAAGAGCAGGCCTTTATTCAATTGGACAATGGACGCAGTGTTTTTGTACGAGGTAAGGTTGACCGCATTGACCGTTTGAAAGCTGATGGGGCGATAGGAGTAGTAGACTACAAGTCTAGTCTAACTCAGTTCCAGTTTCCTCATTTCTTTAATGGACTCAATTCCCAGTTACCAACTTACTTAGCTGCCCTAAAAAGAGAAGGGGAGGAGAACTTTTTCGGTGCCATGTACTTGGAAATGGCTGAGCCTGTCCAATCTCTGATGGCCGTTAAAAGTCTGGCAGGTGCAGTAGTAGAAGCCAGCAAGTCTATGAAATACCAAGGACTCTTTTTAGAAAAAGAAAGCAGTCATTTGGGCGAATTTTACAACAAAAACAAGGCCAATCAGCTGACGGATGAGGAATTTCAGCTCCTACTGGACTACAATGCCCATCTTTACAAGAAAGCAGCTGAGAAAATTTTAGAAGGTCAGTTCGCCATTAACCCTTATACCGAAAATGGCAGAAGTATTGCCCCATACGTCCAGCAACATCAAGCCATCACAGGATTTGAAGCCAATTACCACTTAGGCAAAGCCCGTTTCCTAGAAAAGTTGGACTTAGCTGATGGCAAGCGTCTGGTCGGAGAAAAACTCAAGCAAGCTTGGTTTGAAAAAATAAGAGAGGAGTTGAATCGATGAAGCCTATTCCCTTTTTAAGTGAGGAGGAGATTCAAAAACTGCAAGAAGTAGAAGCAAATTCGAGCAAGGAACAAAAGAAAACTGCCGAACAAATCGAAGCCATCTACACTTCTGGTCAAAATATCCTTGTTTCAGCATCGGCTGGTTCTGGGAAAACCTTTGTTATGGCAGAGCGCATTCTGGACCAATTGGCGCGTGGTGTCGAAATTTCTCAACTCTTTATCTCAACATTTACAGTTAAGGCAGCCACTGAGCTTAAGGAACGTTTGGAGAAAAAAATCAGCCAACAAATCCAAGAAACGGATGATGTCGAGCTCAAACAACACTTAGGTAGACAGTTAGCAGACCTACCCAACGCTGCCATCGGAACCATGGACTCTTTCACACAAAAATTCCTTGGCAAACATGGCTATCTGATTGACATTGCGCCTAATTTCCGTATTTTACAAAATCAAAGCGAGCAACTCCTTCTAAAAAATGAAGTCTTTCATGAGGTCTTTGAAGCCCATTATCAAGGTAAACAGAAAGAAAAATTTAGTCATTTGCTGAAAAATTTTGCTGGGCGTGGCAAGGACGAACGGGGTCTGCGCCAGCAGGTCTACAAAATCTATGACTTCCTCCAATCCACCAGCAACCCTCAAAAGTGGCTGAGTGAATCTTTCCTCAAAGGCTTTGAAGAGGCTGATTTTACGAATGAAAAAGGAAAACTAACTGAGCAAATCAAACAAGCCCTTTGGGACTTGGAAAGTTTCTTCCGTTATCATCTGGATAATGATGCCAAGGAGTTTGCAAAGGCTGCTTATTTAGAAAATGTCCAGCTGATTTTGGATGAAATTGGCTCCTTAAATCAGGAGTCCGATAGTCAGGCTTATCAAGCAGTGCTTGCGCGTGTTGTCGCAATTTCGAAAGATAAAAATGGTCGAGCTCTGACGAATGCCAGCCGTAAAACTGATTTGAAGCCACTGGCCGATGCCTACAACGAAGAGAGAAAGACCCAGTTTGCTAAACTAGGACAACTGTCAGACCAGATAACCATTCTCGACTATCAAGAACGTTATCATGGAGATACCTGGGAACTAGCTAAGACCTTCCAATCTTTCATGAGTGATTTTGTGGAAGCTTATCGTCAGCGTAAACGTCAGGAAAATGCCTTTGAATTCGCTGATATCAGCCATTACACCATTGAGATTTTAGAGAATTTCCCACAAGTTCGTGAGGCTTATCAGGAGCGTTTCCACGAAGTCATGGTCGATGAGTATCAAGATACCAACCATATTCAAGAACGGATGCTGGAATTGCTGTCTAATGGCCACAATCGCTTTATGGTGGGAGATATCAAGCAGTCCATCTATCGTTTCCGTCAGGCAGACCCGCAGATTTTCAATGAGAAATTCCAACGCTATGCACAAGATTCCCAAGAAGGCAAGCTGATTCTCCTGAAGGAAAATTTCCGTAGCAGTTCAGAAGTTCTGTCAGCAACCAATGATGTTTTTGAACGCCTTATGGACCAAGAGGTCGGCGAAATCAACTATGACAGCATGCACCAACTTGTTTTTGCCAATACCAAGCTGACTCCCAATCCAGACAACAAGGCAGAATTTCTCATCTACGACAAGGACGATACAGGTGAGGAAGAAGAGAGTCGAACAGAAACGAAACTAACAGGTGAAATGCGCTTAGTTATCAAGGAAATCCTTAAACTCCATAAGGAACAAGGTGTTGCCTTTAAGGAAATTGCCCTTCTGACCTCCAGTCGCAGTCGTAATGACCAGATTCTTCTCGCCCTGTCTGAGTACGGAATTCCTGTCAAAACTGACGGAGAACAAAACAATTATCTCCAATCCCTAGAAGTGCAAGTCATGCTAGACACCCTTCGTGTCATTCACAATCCCCTGCAAGACTATGCCTTGGTTGCCCTTATGAAGTCTCCTATGTTTGGATTTGATGAGGACGAGTTAGCACGTTTATCTCTTCAGAAAGCAGAGGATAAAGTCCACGAAAATCTCTATGAGAAACTAGTAAATGCTCAAAAACAGGTAAGTAGCCAAAAAGTCTTGATTCACACAGCTCTAGCTGAGAAACTAAAGCAATTCATGGATATCTTGGCTTCTTGGCGCTTGTATGCCAAAACGCACTCCCTATATGACCTGATTTGGAAGATTTATAACGACCGTTTTTACTACGATTATGTCGGGGCTTTGCCAAATGGGCCTGCTAGACAAGCTAATCTCTATGCCCTAGCACTTCGTGCTGATCAATTTGAAAAGAGCAATTTCAAGGGCTTGTCGCGTTTTATTGGTATGATTAACCAAGTTTTAGAAGCCCAGCACGATTTGGCAAGCGTGGCTGTCTCACCGCCAAAAGATGCAGTAGAGCTCATGACCATTCACAAGAGTAAAGGGCTGGAGTTTCCTTACGTCTTTATTCTCAATATGGATCAAGATTTCAACAAGCAAGACTCTATGTCAGAAGTCATTCTCAGTCGTAAAAATGGACTAGGTATCAAATACATTGCCAAAATGGAGACAGGAGCAGTGGAAGCCTACTACCCTAAAACCATCAAGCTATCTATTCCTAGCCTGACCTATAGGCAGAACGAAGAGGAATTACAGCTAGCAAGCTATTCAGAGCAGATGCGCCTTCTTTATGTTGCCATGACACGGGCTGAGAAAAAGCTCTATCTTGTCGGTAAGGGATCTCGTGAAAAGCTGGAAGCCAAGGAATACCCAGCAGCTAAAAATGGAAAACTAAACAGCAACACTAGACTTCAAGCCAAGAATTTCCAAGATTGGATGTGGGCTATCAGTAAAGTATTTGCCAAGGATCATCTCAACTTTAGCTATCGTTTTGTTGGTGAAGATCAGCTGACTAAAGAAGCTATCGGAGAATTGGAAACCAAAAGTCCTCTCAAAGATAGCTCCCAAGCAGATAACCGTCAGTCAGAAACCATCAAAGAAGCCCTTGAAATGCTGAAAGAGGTGGAAGTTTATAATACTCTTCACCGCGCAGCCATTGAACTTCCTAGTGTTCAAACCCCAAGTCAAATCAAGAAATTTTACGAACCAGTTATGGATATGGAAGGTGTTGAGATTGCAAGCCAAGGACAGTCAGTAGACAAGAAAATCAACTTTGATTTGCCAGATTTTTCAACCAAAGAAAAGGTAACAGGAGCTGAGATTGGTAGTGCTACCCACGAACTCATGCAGAGAATTGACCTCAGCCAGCAACCAAACCTTGCTAGCCTGACAGAAACTCTTAAACAAGTTCAAACCAGCCCAGCTGTCAGAGACAAGATCAATCTTGTTAAAATTCTTGCATTCTTTGACACAGCACTCGGTCAGGAAATTCTTGCTAATACCGACCGTCTCTATCGCGAGCAACCTTTCTCCATGCTCAAACGAGACCAAAAGAGTCAGGAAGATTTCGTTGTTCGTGGAATCTTGGACGGCTATTTGCTTTATGAGGATAGAATTGTTCTTTTCGACTACAAGACAGACCGCTATGATGACTCAAGTCAACTCATAGATCGCTATCGTGGTCAGTTAACCCTATACGGAGAGGCTTTATCTCGAGCCTATTCGATTGAAAATATTGAGAAATACTTGATTTTACTCGGTAAAGACGAGGTTCAAGTTGTAAAAGTATAATCTAGAAAGGAGACCTCATGACACTTCCAGTTAGAAAATCCCTACATGATGCGGTTTTACAGGCTTCAAAAGCTGATACTTGGGAACAAGCTACCAAGGAATGGAATGAAGTTTCCTTGATTTTTAACGGTATCGGCCGTAGCAATTGTGTCTGTGGAAATGCCATCAAATACGCCTACGAACTCTTTAACAGTATCACAGGTCAACGCCTCTTTCCGATTGGTAGTGATTGTGTTCGGCATTTTCATCGATTGACCCTTGACCAGCAACTAGAGGAGGAAGAAAAACTGCTCAGAAAGGTTGAAAATCTGACCAGAAAAGCCCAGAAAAAGGAGAAAATCAAGGTCAATAAAAGTGACTTTGACGAGCGACTTCTAAAGTGGCTCTGGAAAAAAGGTGTTTTTAAACCCAATCGTGGCAATCAGTTCTCACCTGAGAAAGACTATCAGCTCTTCCTAGAAGTCTTTCAAGGAGGCAGTTGGACCAAGGCAGAGCCCAAGAAGAAGGCTCGTATGGAAGAAGTTCTTGAAAAGTGTATCAAACCCTTTTTACTTGGAAAATCAGATGATAATCTCTACCTTGTCAAGCTAGGTAAGGAGAAAATTGACTACGAACAAGAACTCCGTATTCAAGCAGAGAAAGAGCGCAAGAAAAGAGATAGAATCGCCAAGCAATATGCAGACAATCTGGTACTAGCCATGGGACCAGCAGAGCGTGCCTATCAAGATTACTTTGGCTTTACAGAAACCTTAACCCAAGAAGAACGCAAGTGGGAGAAAATTCTTTTTGGTAAAAATCGGACAGAACGGGCTATCAAAGCCAAACAATACCAAAAAGAGTTGGAAAAAGACCAACGAATAGCCGGGCAGGATCCGATTGAAAGAAAGCAGAAGCAGACCTGGCTCCTCAATTCCTATTTTCGTGAGCTTCTTGAAGAAAAAGCCCGATTTGCTCGGCTCTTGTTAGAATATCGAAAAAGTGGAGAAGTGCCCTTTTCAACTGAATACCTGTCAGATCATCTCATCGACTTTTTCTATAAAATGAAAGCTTTTGAGTTTGAAATCGCACCAGACCAAGTTCGAGATTTTCTAAAAGAAAGCCTTCAGGCAGATCATCTATCCTCAGCACAAGAAAGCTGGATAGAAGGTATTCTCCTCAACTGCATCAAACCATTTTTAGAACGATTGCTAATATAAGTAACACCTACCGTGGAAATTTCATGGTAGGTATTATTTTTTTTATAGTCAGTGTCATTTTTATTTGAAAACAAAACCAAACTTATTTATATATGTTTTATTATACTACATAATGTGTAAAATCTATAGATACTTTATGTTACAAGTAGCTAAGATCTAATATTTGTAGTATAATAACATTAGATAATGAGACGCATTAAAGCTTATATTTCTATGTATTTATCATCTAAATATATAGAAATATAAAATAAATTACTATATTTATATGTTGAATTTTATTCTTTTATTTCATCAATTTTTATACTTATATTGTCATGTATGAATTCATTGTTTTTTCGTTTACTCGTGAAAATCTCTGAATATTCTAAATTATTATAAATCTTCAGCTTAAAAGTGACTAGGCGATAATAAATGATTGGTTTCTATTTTCTCATTGTTTTGGTTTAGACGATGGAGTAACTACAAGATAAAAAGTCTAACATCAAATGATGAAAGATTTTTCACATGGAGTTTGGACAATTGTATTTACTGATCATCATCGTAAAAATATGTTTGAAACTCCAGAAAATACTCATCTAATATAGTCTTATAACAAAAAATTGGATTTTTTAAACGCATATAAGATATGTGGAGATTTCTGTGTTTTTTCATAAGAAAGGGGGGAATACAATGACGTATAGAAAAGTTAAAAGGATAGTTTCACTTATTTTTTCAATTTTTTCTTTAGTGTTTATGACCCCTATTTGTCTGATTGCTTGCATTTTTATTGTTTTAGAATCAAGTGGCAATCCCATTTACATGCAAGAAAGAGTTGGTATAAATGGGCAAAAATTCATAATGTACAAACTACGTTCAATGTATATAGATGCAGAAAAAGATGGACATCAATGGGCAATTAAGAACGATCATCGGATTACCAAAGTTGGAAAATTTATACGAAGAACCCGAATTGATGAATTTCCACAAATCATTAATATCATTAAAGGAGAGATGTCTTTTATCGGGCCTCGACCAGAAAGACCAGAATTTGTTAACGAATTTTTAAAGTATATTCCAGATTTTAATGATCGTTTGGCTATTCCTCCAGGAATTACAGGCTGGGCACAAGTGAATGGGGGTTACGATTTAACTCCAAATGAAAAATTAAAATATGACAAATACTATATTGAACATGAAAGTTTTCAATTGGATTCACTTATTTTATTAAAAACTATTAAAGTGATTTTTACTGGACATGGCTCCAGATAATTAAGATTCAACAGTAAGTAGAGGAAAAATATGGCAATTTTCAACAAAAACATCAATAGGATTTTTACTTTGATTAAGAGTAAATTTCTGTTTCTAATCCTTTTTACACTAATAGGGACTGTAGCAGTTGGTCTATATACTGTTTTTATTGTCTCACCTGTTTATAGTCTTCAATCCAAACTCATTATGAAAAATGGTTCCGGGCAAAGTACAGATGCGCAGACAATTGAAGCTCTTAATCTCTTTCAGAGACAAACTAAAACTTATCTAGAAATAGCCGATTTACCTCCTGTTAAAGAGGAGACCAACAAAGCTCTAGACTTATCTCCAGAGGAAATTTCAAAAATCCAGTCTGTTAGATTAACAAATGATTCAGGTTCTCAGCTAGTCACAGTAACCGTAAGAGCTCTCGATAGGGATTTAGCAGAACGTTATATTAAAGAGTATGTCATTCAGTATAAAAAATTTACAGCAGACCGATTGGGACGAGATAATTTGTCAATTGTTACGGAAGCACTAGGAAGTAATGCTCCAGTTTATCCAATCCTTTGGAAGAATCTTCTTGTATCTACTCTAGTATTTTCTTTCATAGGACTTAACATCATCTTCATTAAGTATGTATTGAGTGACTCGATTGATTCTTATGAAGATTTGGAAGAGATTGTTGGGAAACCTGTCCTCGGCATGATTCCAACTATAGAGAAAAAGAAGAGAGGTTAATGCCATGAATATAGAAGTTATCCATAACAGCAAATCTCTTGTAGCTGAGTCCTTTAGAACGTTAAGAAGTAATCTTCAGTTCTCAGAATTCGGTAAAAATATTAAACTTATTGTCGTTACAAGTGCCAATCCTAACGAAGGAAAGAGTGAAGTCAGTATCAATCTTGCTGCCTCTTTGGCTCAACAAGGGAAAAAAGTGATTATCATAGATGCAGATATGCGTAAACCAACCCAACATAAATTAACAGAGGTAAGTAATACCGAGGGTCTCAGCACCTTCTTATTAAAAAGATCTGGTGTAGATTCCATTAATCATTTGACGATAAATGATGTGAATTTAGATGTACTGACTTCAGGACCTGTTCCGCCTAATCCATCTGAGATGTTAGCTAGTTCTTCGATGGATGAAACACTTAAAGCATTTGAGGATTTTTATGACTATGTCATTATTGATACACCTCCCTTGCTAGCAGCAACCGATGCCCAAGTTTTAGCCAGTATTGCAGATGCCACCCTTCTTGTTGTAGATATAAAGACATCAAAACGACGACAAATAATAGAAGCAAAACGACGTTTAGATCATGTTGGAGCTAGACTACTTGGTGTGATAATGAATAAAATTGATTCACATAAAGATACCTATTATTACTATTACTAAACTAACTATTTGAAAGGCAGGAGAGAAAAAATGACAATCTATCTTTTAATGTTCGTCTACATCTCTTTCCTTGCCTTTTTCTCATTGAAATATGAGGATAAAGCAAAAGAGTTAGGTTTCCTTGTTCTTCCGACTTTTTTCTTTTTTTTAATCATTGCGGGTTCTCGTACTTCTAGCGTCGGAGGAGACTTAGTAACTTATATCCATATTTTTGAATCTAATCATTTACAACTTCCGGATTTATCAAATCTATTTCGTTCTCGATTTGAACTTGGTTATTTAGTAAGTAATATTTTTCTAAGAAACTTTAGTGAGCACTATCCATTTTTATTATTTTCCTATGCCTTTATAACTTTAATTGCCTGGTTTCTTGTGCTTTATAAGCATTCTAAAAATGTTTACATAAGTTTACTGATTTACTTCAGCTCGTTAGGACTCTTTTTTTATTCCTTATCAAATATCAGACAAGGTCTAGCAATCGCTTTAAGTTTTTTAGGATTTCACTACTTAGTAAAAAACAAGAAGATTTTAGCATCAATATTTATCTTACTAACTCCCTTATTTCATACATCTGGTATCGTCTGCCTCTTGTTTTTCCCCCTTAAAAAAATCGTTTTAAACAAAAGAGCATACCAATTTGTGTTCCTTGTATTTCTTATTCTCTTTCCTTTCATCAAACAAATTGCCACTACCTTTATTTCTTTCTTTCCTCAGTATACTTCCTATCTGGAATCATCATGGTTTTTGGAAAGCAATAAATGGGCACCCGTATTTTTAACAATTTGGTATGGTCTAGTTCTGGTCTTTGGAGAAGTAGTGATTAGAAAACAGAAATTATCGACTGAAGAAGAATTTATAAGAAGTCTATTTTTTATCTCCTTTTTATTTACCGCGTCAACTTTGCAAACAAGTCTTTTTGGCAGATTTGCACACTATTTTACCCCCTTTATTTGCCTATATATCCCCATGATTTTATCTAAAATAGGTGAAAAAAAAGTTCAGTGGATTTTATTTTATTTGGTGATATTGGTTTATGCTTCAATCTTTCTAGTCATTGTTTACTTTAAAACTGACTGGTACCATGTCGTTCCCTACCGTTCAGTTATTGTAGATTGGTTATTTGGAAATTAGGTTTAGGAGTTATAAAATGAAATTTTCAGTTTTAACTACAGTCTATAAAAAAGAGACTCCTACAAATTTAAGGAAAAGTTTACTAAGTTCTTATCAGCAGACCCTTAAACCGACAGAAATCATTTTAGTTTGTGATGGCGAATTGACAGAAGAGTTATATAGAGAAATCCAAAAGTTACAGAGAGAAATTCCGATTTTAAATGTTTTACATTTACCTGAAAACTTAGGCTCAGGACCAGCCTCTCTCTTTGGAGTTAATCAATGTCAAACAGAATTCATTGCAAGAATGGACAGTGATGACTATTCTCTAGAAACAAGGTTTGAGAAGCAATTAGCAGCCTTTGAAAAAAATCCCAATCTCATCATGGTTGGTTCCAATATCCTAGAGAAAAATACAGAATTTACCGCCTTAAAGAAAGTACCAGAAACTACAGTCGAAATTCGTCAATATTCGAAAATGAGAAATCCCTTTAATAATCCATCGAGTATGATGAAAAAAGAGTATATCTTGAAGGCTGGTAATTATCGTAAATTCCGTTACCTAGAGGATTATGATCTCACAATGAGATTGTTACATGATAATCAAACTAAGGATTTTTTAAATATCCAGGAACCTTTAGTAGTCATGCAGACAAACGATTCTAGCTATCTGAGGAGAGGTGGTTTCTTGTATGTAAAGACTGACTTTATGCTCCAATTAGATTTTTATCGCAGAAGAGATATTACTCTAGTAGAATTTCTTAGAAATATTTTCCTTCGTAATGCGATTCGAATTCTTCCGAATTCAATTAGGAAATGGGTCTATAAGAAAAAAATGAGAGAAGATGTAGAGGTGGTTAGGAAGATATGAAAAGAGTCATTACATACGGAACATTTGATTTATTGCATTACGGTCATATTAATCTTTTAAAAAGGGCAAAATCCTTAGGAGATTATCTCATAGTTGGACTTTCTACCAATGAGTTCAATAGACTGGAAAAAAATAAAGAATGTTATTTTGATTACGAGAAAAGAAAATCTCTATTAGAGGCTATCAGATATGTGGATCTCGTTATACCAGAAGAAAATTGGGATCAAAAAATCTCAGACATAGAAAAGTATCATGCTGATGTGTTTGTTATTGGAGATGATTGGCAGGGAAAATTTGATTATTTAACTGATTTTGGAATAGAGGTTGTTTACCTGTCACGAACAAAAGAAATTTCAACAACTAAGATAAAGAATGATTTGAATCAAGGGAACTAGGATGAAATATCAGGTCATACATGTAACAGGTGGTGTAAGGAATACCATGAGTGGGGTACAAAGTTTTATCAAAAACCATATCCCAAATAATGATCAAGAGTTTGAATATATGGTTGGCGAGTCAAATGGAGACGCTCATTTCCCATTTAATCAATACCTAGATGAAAAAGAAATCAAACGTATTGTATTCCCTGCCCTAAAGATGTCTAAACTATTTGCCTATGCGATTGAGTGCCGACAATTTTATGAAACTAATAAAATTGATATTCTCCATGTCCATAATCCTATAACTGCTTTTATACATAATTACTATGCTCGAAAAAATGGTGTTCCAGTTAGGATTTACCACAATCATAGTAGCCAATTTTCAGATACTTGGTTGAAAAGTATTCGCAATCGATTTTTGGTCTTTTTAGCCTTAAAAAATGCGACCCATCGGATCTCTTGTGGTCAATTAGCTGGACTGAAGATATTTGGAAAGAAATCCTTTCAAATCCTTCCAAATGCAATTGACATCAATAGATATCAGTTTTCTCCTACTTTTCGAGAAGAAATTCGCAAAGAGTTTCATATAGCTGAACATCAAAAAGTAGTAGGGATGATTGGTATTTTAAATCCTTTCAAAAACCAGAGCTTTTTGATTGAAATTGCCAAAGAATTACCTGACGTTACCTTTTTCTTTGTTGGTGATGGTCCAGATCGTGACATTTTAGAAGAAAACAGCAAGGAATTGAAGAATATCATCTTCACAGGAAAAAGAGAAGATGTTCATAAGTTTTATTCAGCATTTGATATTTTTGCCTTTCCGTCTTTGTATGAAGGATTTCCAATCGTGCTGGTAGAGGCTCAGTGTTCTGGAGTCAATATTATCATGAATGAAACAATTGATCCAACAACTCAAATAGTTGGCGAACTCTGTACAGCTATGCCACTAGATAAGGCTAAATGGGTAAACTATATAGAAAAGGCGCCTTTCAAGGAGAAGCAACGACAGCTGAATGAACACCTAAAGAAGTTTGATATTGAAGAAAATGTTCAAAATTTAAAAGAAATTTATAAGCAAGGTTTAAAAAGAGAATGATCAACTATTTAAAACCCTTACTGTTCAAAGTAAGTGATTTTACTTATAAAATAAATAAAATGATTCCCAAGAAAAGGAACAGAATTGTTCTGTATTCTAACTGGGGGTTTAGAGATAATCTTAGAACACTCTATCACTATTTAGTGGATAATAACTACCAAGAAGCATATGAAATCGTTTGTGCTTCTAATGATTTTTATCATTTAAATAAAGAAAATGATGTAAAATATGTTTCTATTTATCGAGGTTTCTTTTATTTTTTAACATCTAAATATTTTTTCTATTCATTTGGCAAGTATCCTATAAAGCCTGCTCCAAATCAGATGGTTGTCAATTTGTGGCATGGAATGCCCTTGAAAAAAATTGGGAATCTTGAAGTTGGAATGGAAAAAATTGACTATAATTTCTTTACAAAATTAGTCTCCTCTTCAGAATTATTTACTCCAATCATGAAAGCAGCCTTTAATGCTAAAGGTGAGCAGATGCTTCTTGTTGGAAATATTCGAAATGATGAGCTCTTTAAAGAGAAAAAAGAGAAGAAAATCATCTGGATGCCAACATACCGCAATTCTAAAAATTATCATGATAGCCAAGCAGCATTGATATTTTCTTTAGAAGAAGAGGACTTTCAAAACATTGAAGAACTACTCTCAAATCATGGGTATGAACTTTACATTAAACTCCATCCTCTTGAGGAGTCTCAGTTGAAATTTGAAATGAATTCTTCGACGATTCATTTATTGACAGAAGATATCATTAGTGAGCAGTATGGAACTTTATATACCTTTTTGGGCACAACCAGTGCATTGATTACAGATTATTCTTCAGTATTTTTAGATTATTATTTATTAAATAGGTCAGTTGCATTTACCATTAATGATTATGAGGAATACAAGGAAAAAAGAGGTTTTGTGTTTGAAGATGTGAAGAATTTAATGGTGGGAAGTGTCATTCGTGATTCGCATGACTTATTAGAATTCCTAGAGAGTGTCATGAAGTCTGAAGATCCTTATATTGACGAACGAAAAAAAGTTAATAACAAGGTTAATGCCATTCAAAAAGATTTTACAAAGACACTTTTGAATGAAATTGGATTAAGGAAATAAGGTTAGGATAAAGAATGATTAGTGTAATCGTACCCGTTTATAATGTAGAAACTTATCTGGAAGAATGTTTAGACAGCATTCAAAACCAAACCTACACAGACTTTGAAGTCCTTTTAGTCAATGATGGTTCAACAGATGGATCAAAAACTATTTGTGAACGTTATTGTAAAGAGAATCGTCGCTTTCACTTGTTGAATCAAGAAAATCAAGGATTGAGCGCTGCACGAAATACTGGTGTAGCAGCTTCAAGAGGAGAGTTTATTGTATTTGTGGATAGTGATGACATGATTCTAGCGAACTATTTAGAAACCTTAATGCACTATATGCGTGAAGACGTAGATATTGTGGAAAGTCAGTTTACCGTATCTAACGAGGAATTTCTTGCTAAAAGTTTTAAAGAACCAAGTATTCTATTCGAAGGGAACTCTCAAGAAGCAGTAAAAATTTTCCCTAAACATGTTTTAAATGTTAATGCAGTTACAAAACTTTATAGAAGATCAATTGTTGAAGCTGTTCCTTATATAGATGGGGTGATTTTTGAAGATGTTTATTGTGGAATTGGAATGTTAAAATATATTCGAAAAATCATTAAGATTGATTATAAAGGTTATTATTATCGACAACATCAAGCTAGTATCATGCATCGAACCTTTACTCCTAAAAATTTAGATATCTTTACAGTCAGTGACCAATTAATAGACTTGTATTCTGATAGGGAAGAACTTCTTCCTTACATTGGCAGCTTCCTAGTTCATGTAGCAACCATGCATTATCAAGACTATATCCAAAAAGGAAATCCATATGCAGATGTCTATAATCAGAAATTAGCCGACTATGTAACTATCACCAAGAAAAATCCTGAGCTTGCAAAAAGTTCGCGTATGATTCGCCTCTATAATATTTGTCCAAAATATTATAATTCGATCATTTTCCCTGTTTATCATTTTTTGTGGAAACTAAAAAATGGAATTAGAAAGTAAATTCAGATGAATAAAAATGAATGAGAAGGAAGCTGTTTTATGATTAGCTTAATCGTTCCAGTTTATAACGTGGAAGAATATCTGGAAGAATGTCTAGAAAGTATTCGAAAGCAAACCTATCAAGATATAGAAGTCATTTTAGTCAATGATGGTTCAACGGACAGCTCAAAAGAGATTTGTGAACGATTTTGCCAGGTAGATAGTCGCTTTAGATTGATTAATCAAGAAAACCAAGGACAAAGTGTCGCAAGAAATCGCGGTGTTAAAGAATCTGTTGGGCAATATATTATGTTTGTGGATAGTGATGATGTGATCAATACAAACGTGTTAGAAGTACTACTTCCTTACATGAAGACGGATGTAGATATCGTAGAATGTAGAATGACAAGAAATAAAGAAGACTTCTTTCTTAATAGGACTTCTACAATTGTATTCGAAGGAAACGCTAAAGAAGCAATTCTTAATTGTATTGAGTTTAAAGAAGTGAAGTTTTGTCCCGTTACAAAATTATATACAAGAGAAATTGTTGAAAAGATTCCATTTTTAGAAGGATATATTTACGAAGATGTTTTTACAGGAATCAATTATCTAAAGCATATTCGAAAAATAGTAGTTGTTGATTATATTGGTTATTATTACCGTGTTCGTGCAAATAGTACTATGACGAAATCCTTTAATGAAAAAGATTTAGATATTTTTAAAGTGGGAAATCAGTTAATTGATTCCTTTAAAGATGATGAAAATATGCTTCCCTATATTGGTTATTTTATGTTTTATCTTGGTCATGGACACTATTTAAAAGATGGGATAAACAAGAAGAGTCCTTACGTTGATTTATATGAAGATTTTATTCGAAACGCTGCTTTTATAGCAAAGCAATCCAAGGAAGTTGTTCGAAAATATCGTTTATTGCGACTGTACTTACTTGCTCCAAAATATTATACAACGATTACTCATCCCATTTATACAAGTATACAAAAGATTTGGATATCTAGTAAAAAAGTAATGAAGCATCTAAACGATAAATTAGATAGAGGAAAAAATTGATTACCTGAATATATAGGGGAATACATTAAATTTTAAAGGTGATGTCTGAATGAAAATGATTAGCATAATAGTTCCAGTTTATAATGTGGAAAATTATCTAGAAGAATGCTTAGAAAGTATTCGAAAGCAAACCTATCAAGATATAGAAGTCATTTTAGTCAATGATGGTTCTACAGATGACTCTCAAGCTATTTGTGAGCATTTTTGCCAAACAGATAATCGTTTCCGATTGATCAATCAAAAAAATCAAGGTCAAAGTGTAGCAAGAAATCATGGCGTAAAAGAATCTATTGGTGAATATATAATGTTTGTCGATAGTGATGATGTTGTAAGTCTTGGTCTGTTAGAACAACTAATGAAGTATATGTCTAATGGGATTGATATTGTAGAATGTGATAGAACTGAGGCTATTCAATGTTTAAATGAAGAAAAAAAAGATATTCTTGTTAAAGAATTTGATTCAAATGAAGCATTATACCAATGTTTTAATCATGGAGTAAGTTGGAGCCCTGTCGCAAAACTCTATCGCCGTAAAATAGTGGAGAAAGTTCCGTTTTTAGAAAATTTAATTTATGAAGATTTTTATACTGGAATCGTCTCTTTAAAATATATTCATAAAATGAGAAAAATTGACTATATTGGTTATTATTATCGATATCATACTTCTAGTACAATGAATCAGACATATTCAGAAAAGAATCTTGATATTTTTAAAGTTGGCGAAAAATTATTAGAGGAATTTAGAGAAGATAATTGGTTACCTTATGTAGGGAATATGTTATTTTTAGTCGGTATTGGTCATTTTAAAAAGTATAACATAAGAGTTGGACATCCATATTATCAGTTATATGTTGATGCAATTGATAACTATTTTGAAATAGCTAAGAAATCATCAGATATTTTCAATTCTAGTAAATTATTAAGATGGTATAGCTATTCACCAAAATATTTTTTAAGTTTATATTATCCGTTGTATTTAAGATATTTAGAAATTCGAAAAAAATGGAAAATTTAATAGGAGCCTATTTATGATTAGTGTCATTGTTCCTGTCTATAACGTTGAAGACTATCTTGAAGAATGTTTAGAGAGTATTCAATGTCAAACTTATACCGATATAGAAGTGATTCTAGTCAATGATGGTTCAAGAGATGGATCAAAAGAAATTTGCGAGAGATATTGTAGGCTGGACAGTCGTTTTCACTTAATCAATCAAGAAAACTAGGGGCAAAGTGCTGCAAGAAATCATGGAGTTAGTGTTTCAACAGGTGAATTGATCACCTTTGTGGATAGTGATGATGTCCTATCAAGCAAATATTTAGATATTTTGAATCGTTACATGACAGAAGACATTGATTTGGTAGAATGTCATTATAGAGCCACTAGAAGTGTTTTTGATAAATTAAAGGAAGCGGAAAATATTCAAGTTGAGTTTGAGGGAAATTCAGAAGAAGCTGTTATAAAGAGTTGTAATTACGGTTTGTCTTATTCTCCAGTCTGTAAATTATATCGAAGAAAGTTATTAGAAGATTTTCCATTTTTAACGGGAGTGATTTATGAAGATATTTATCACGGTGTAGGATTATTGAAATTTATCCGTAAAATAGTTCGGATTGATTATGTAGGATACTATTATCGAGAACATTCAAACAGTACCATGAGAAGACAATTTTCTGAGAAAAATCTAGATTTGTTTACTTGTTGTGATAAACTAGTGGATTTGTTTGCTTTAGATGAAACATCAATGCCTTATATTGGAAAGTTTTTAGTTCAAATAGTAACGACTCATCATAAGGATTTTATCGAAAAGAACAATCCCTACCAAAATTTATATGAAGAAAAATTAAAAGAATACATAAAACTTGTAGAAAAATCTCCAGAAGTGGCAAGAAGTAGTAAAATGGTTAAACTGTATCGACTTGCACCAAAATTCTATTTACGCTATACTTTCCCAATTGTGAATAGAATATGGAGAAAGATGCATAGTTTAAAAGAACTTATTTATAAAGGAAAACAACAATGAAATTCAACAAATTGATTAGTGTCATTGTACCTGTTTATAATGTTGAAGAGTATCTGAAAGAATGTTTAGATAGTATTCAATGTCAAACTTATAACAATATTGAAGTGATTTTAGTCAATGATGGTTCAACAGATGCTTCAAAAGAAATTTGTGAGAGATATTGTAGGCTGGACAGTCGCTTTCACTTAATCAATCAAGCAAATAAAGGATTAAGTGGCGCTCGTAATCGTGGTATGACTGAATCTAAAGGCGAATTTATCACTTTTGTAGACAGTGATGATGTCATTAAAGACGATATGTTGGAGCAATTATTAAAGCACATGACTTCAGAAGAAGTGGACATCGTAGAATGTTGGTATACAAATGATCAAAAAGAAATAGAAATCCCTTCTCCCGAGAATGTCAAAATTATTTTTCAAGGAAATGCTAAAGAAGCTTTAGTCTCTTTATGTGAAGATAATATTGTCCGTTTGAATGCAGTCGCTAAACTGTTTAGAAGAGAAGTGATTCTCAATTTTCCATTTTTAGAAGGTCTATTTTATGAAGATGTATATGGAGGAATGGGAATCTTAAAACAGATTCATAAAATGGTGAAAATTGATTATACAGGATATTATTATCGCGTGCGTTCTGGTAGTATTATGAATCGCGAATTTAATTTGAAAAATTTGGATTTGTTTACTATTTGTGATAAAGTGGAACAACTATATGAAGGAAATGCTGACTTACTCCCATATGTACAGCGTCGCTTATTCCATTTAGTTTTGATGCACGTTGTCGACTATCGCATATTTGAAGGAAATCCCTATCAAGAAAAATATGTCGAGTATCTGAATCGTTACGCTAAAAGTTCAAGTCAATCATTATTAATGCGAGCATATCGATTATTCCCTAAAAAGATTGTCTTTATTTCAAGAGTTGTTGGAGCCATTCAATGGAGATTCGAAAAATATATTGTAAAAAGATTTTGGAGAGGGTTGAAGTAGTATGAATTATTACTTAAAAGAATTTTACGCAGAAGCCAAACATGCAGGATCTAAGGCAAGATTAGATGCTGAAAAAATAATGGTAGAAGCAGGATATCAACCTTTTTCCCTAAATAATGATTCAAATCCCATCACTTTGACAAAAAATGATGTGTTAGTTCTTCAATTTCCGTTATTATGGCATACCTTAAAAAAACAAATTTTTACGAGATTTTTGAAAAATAGAACATTCAAAGCTTATTTGCTGATTCACGATATCGAGTCCCTGAGAAATAAAAAAATCAAGTCATTTACAGATTTCAAATATTCAATTATCCATTTTTTACAAAATAAAACAGTACTGGAAAAAGTAGATGGTATTATTGCTCATAATGATAAGATGAAAGCAGAACTGGTACGATTAGGAATACCGGAAGAGAAGATTGTTTCCTTAGAGATATTTGATTATTTGATTTCAAATTATGAAGAGAAGAAAACTTATGAGAAAAATACGGTTATAGTTGCTGGAAATTTTGATATTCGAAAAACAAAATATGCAAGACAATTACCTGAAAGTCCTGAATTTTCTATTTATGGGATTAATTTTGAAGAGGAGAATCTTCCTTCAAACGTTCATTATAATGGTGCTTTTTCTCCGGATGAACTACCTCATCACCTTCAAGGTGGTTTTGGCTTAGTCTGGGACGGAGATAGCCCGCATACTTGTAGTGGGATGTATGGAGAATATTTAAAGATGAATAACCCGCATAAAGCTTCTCTATATTTAGCATCTGGTTTTCCAATCATCGTATGGAGTCAATCTGCTTTAGCGGATTTTGTAAGAAAAAACCATTGTGGAATACTTGTTGATTCATTATTTGAAATTGCAGATTGTTTAAACTCGATTGATGAAGAAGATTTTCAAGAGCTGATTAAAAATAGTAAAATAGTAGGAGAGAAACTTCGTAACGGACATTTTCTAAAAACAGCTTTAGAAAAATGTGAAAGGAACTTGTAGAGTTTATGAAACTACAAATCTTACAAAATAAAATGGCTCGCTATTGTCAAATTTTAAAATATTATGGCCTTAAACTAACATGTGTTTACTTTCTTGCACAAAAATCTGACAAGATGTTTTATGATTTTCGAAGAAAGATTCTTTTGGATTTTGTACTGAAATTACGAAAAGAAGCTCAAATAGATGATTCGAGTGATGAAAAAGAAGAAGAAACAACAGAATTTCCGAAAATGATTTGGACAATGTGGCAACAAGGAGAAGCTCAAATACCTGAGACGGTCCAGGCTTCAATGAAGACCATAAAAGACTTCGCCAAAAGAAATGACTGTAAATTCTATTTGTTGACAGATGAAAATCTGGCGGATTTCATCAATATTCCATCAGACATCACCGACAAATACAAGAAAAAAGAATTATCAGCTGCGCATTATTCAGATATTATTCGTTTTAGTCTCTTATATAAATACGGTGGAATTTGGATGGATGCAACCTTATTTGTATCTCCCTATACAACTTTAGAAATGTTTGAAGGTGATTTCTTTACTCTGAATCATCCACCTATAGAAACAAATCAAATGGAACGAACTGTTGGTGACTTTAAATGGTCAGGTTTTTTCCTGGCAGGACAAAAAGGAGGATCTCATTTCAAACATATTCGAGATTTATATCTTTACTATGTTCGTAAATATCCAGTCTTTATTCATTACCTGATGATGGATTATTTTATTTTGTCCGAATATGAATCAAATCATGAATTTAAAGAATTAGTGGATAGATTACCTATTCTAGCACCAGCTGAGCGTGTTTGGTTTTTAAGAGACCATGCCCATGATCTTTTTGATGAACAAGAATGGGAAAGGTTATTAAAAACAACTCCCATTATGAAAACAACTTATAAAATTAATAAAGATGCGTTAATCCCAGGAAGTTATCTTTATAAACTCTTCCATGGAGAATTAAATGAATAGAGGAATTGCATGAAAAGAAGTAGAACAGAATTTGCCACATTAAATACAAGTATTGCTCTTGTATTGCAACCTTTTCAAGTACTTCTTGGCTTTATCAATCGAACTATTTTTATCCATTTACTTGGGGTAACCTATCTAGGATTAAACAATTATTTGTCTAGCTTAGTTTCTATCCTGTCTTTGGCAGAATTAGGGGTTGCTGGAGCCATGAGCTATGCACTATATGGACCCTTAGACAGAGAAGAACATGGAAAAATCAATGCCTTTATGATTCTTTTCAAAAAATTATATAGAATCATTGGCTTTTCTATTTTTATACTGGGTGCTATACTTTCTTTATTTCTTCCTTATATGATAAAGGATTATACGGTAAATAGTGAATTATATTTGATTTTTTTCCTCTTTGTATTTAATTCTGCTTCAAGCTATTTTTTCTCCTATAAACGAACCTTACTTTATGTCGATCAGCGTAATTATGTGATGACTTTGATTGACTTTGGATTAAATACGCTTCGCGTATGCTTGCAAATCGGAATTTTATTCTTTACCAAAAATTATATCTTTTATCTATTAATCAGTATCATCATGAATTTTATAGGAAATATCATCATGTCGCGGATTGTAGATAGATTGTATGGTTACTTGTTTAAGAATGACATAACACCCATTAATCAGGAGGAAAAAGGAAAATTTATCCGAAATATCAAAGGCAATATAGTCGGTAGCATTGGAGAAACGATTGTTTTTCAAACAGATAGTATTCTAATGGCAAGTTTTGTTAGCTTAGCAGCTATAGGTATTTATGGGAATTATACCTATGTTTTAGGATTTCTTTCACTGATTTTAAATACTGTGATTAATTCAGTTGTTTCTTCCGTAGGTAACTTAGTCCATTCGGAATCTACGACAGTAGCAGATATGGTTAAATTCCTAAAAAAATTCCAGTTTATTACTTTTAGCCTGATTTATTTTGCTAGCTTAGGTTATTTAATGTTCATTCATCCATTTATGACTATCTGGTTAGGTGAGAGTTTTTCATTTAATTATACGATTGAGATTTTGATCGTCCTTCATTTTTTCCTAACTTTTTATAGAAGACCGATTCTAACGTTGATTTCAGTTTATGGCTTAAGTTATGAGCAAAATAAAAAAGTTATCGTCGAGATTTTATTAAATATTTCCCTTTCACTCTACTTTTTAGCGATTTTAGATTTAGGAGTATCTGGAATTTTATTGGGTACGATTTGTTCAACAGTCTTGACCTGTACATGGTATGAACCATATAGCGCCTTTAAGTATGGATTGAAAGCTTCCTCTAAGGACTTTTTTAAAACATTGTTACAAGATTTCACTGTCGCAGGGATGAGCTTCCTACTTTTGAGTTTACTGGATAACTACCTCTTAACTCAGCTAGATTTCATTCTCAGTTTGGCAATCAAAATCGTCCTTTATTTGACAGTATTGGGTGTCTACGTTTTCCTATTTAGAAATCATGAAGGCGGTAGACAAATTATCCTGATGATTCAAAAAGTATTAAAGTGAAAAAAATAAGGAGAAATCAATGAAAAGAATATTGGTTTGTGGTCTGGTTCCAGATGTTGGTGGCTTGGAAAAAATTGTTCTAGATTTTTATAACCATATTGATACCTCTGAATTTGAACTGGAATTTTTACTACAAGGTCCTGAAGATGTTGAATTTAGTAATCATTTTAAGAAGCTTTGTCACAATCCTCTCATCGTTCATAGAATCCCTAAGTTAAGACCTCATATTAAACAGGCATTAATGGAATGGGATGATTTTTTTAAGAAAAATGCTCATCGTTATGATATTTTATGGTCCAATCAAAATGGATTAACTCATCTAGAATTTTTAAAATTAGCAAAGAAATATGGGATAGAAAAAAGAATTGTTCATGGACATTGTGCGACAGCAGATAAATTTTATCGCTTTATTCATCCAGTCAATCGTCTTTTTGTCGGAAAATATGCGACAGATTTTTGGGCATGTGGAATAGAAGCGTTGAACCATTTTTATCATGGCCAAGAGCGAGAAAAAGCTTTAGTGATTCATAATGCCATTGAGGTAGAAAAGTTCCTATATAATGAAAAAAAGAAAATTCAACTTCGAAAGGAATATCATATTCCAGAAGATTGTTTAGTCGTAGGACAAGTTTCTCGTTTATATGAAAAACAAAAAAATCAAAGTTTTTGTGTGAAGGTTTTTTCTGAAATCGTCAAAAAAGAACCGAATTCTCGTCTAGTATTTATCGGAAGAGGAGACACTGAGTTTTTAGAAAATGTGGCAAAAGAATATGGAGTAGCAGACAAAGTCATCTTTACAGGCTTGACCACTAATGTCGGAAAAATGCTAAATCTTCTAGATGTTTTCTTCTTCCCATCTCATTTTGAGGGCTTGCCAATTGTACTTATTGAAGCGCAAGCAAATGGATTACCTGTTGTAACAGCAAATCATCTACCAGATGCAAGAATACTGGACAATTATGATAACAGCCTGTCTTTGCAGGATTCTCTTGAAGATTGGGCGGATAAGATTTTATCAGTCAGAGATCATCGAGAGCTTGATACAGAAAAGGTGAAACAGCTGATCGAACAAAACGGCTACGAGATTGACTCAGCAACCAAACAGTTGGAAAAATTATTTGATGAGTAATAAAAAGTTGATGGAGAGGACAAACATGTCTTCTCTAATTTTTTTATTATGATTTAATAGTTTGAACACTAATTAATCCAGAAGCAAAAGCGGACAAAATAAAGAAGTCATGATATAATATAAAGTAGATTTCTATGTTATCAAATAAGAACTGTTTGGACATTATTCATTTGAAAACTCCTTGATGTTCAAACAATAGGGGCTCTAAACCCTTGCTATGAAAGGAAAAAAACTCAATGGCTACTATTCAATGGTTGGTCTAGAAGATTTAAAATAATAAAACATTGTGAAGTAGAATAAATGCTTGAAACCCTTGAAATTCAAGGGTTTTTGTGAGTACAGATTTTTATTTTTCACATTGTTATAAGTGCTTGATTGAGCAATAATCATCAATAAAAACATTTTTTTGGTGTTGAGTTTGGTGTTCAAATATTTATTATGTTACGGAAAGGAATTTCACAATCTTTCCGTTTTTTTATTTTCAGGAGGAAAAATGACAAAAGAATTACAATCATCACGCTATATTGTCATTTCATTTTTAGTACGTGAAATGGGAATTGACATTGTTGAAGCCATCTCTCTTATGGCTGAATTAGAAAAAAGCGGCTTGGTTCGATTGGAATCAAGTGGAGATTTAATACTCAAAGAACTTGGAGGAGCGCTATGAAACGAATTACCGCAAATCAATACCAAACTTCAGAACGATATTACAAATTACCTAAAATTCTTTTTGAGGATGAAAAATATATGGATATGAAACTAGAAGTAAAGGTGGCTTATTCTATTTTAAAAGATCGTTTAGAATTATCTCTCAGTCGTGGTTGGATAGATGAAGAAGGAGCGGTTTATTTAGTATTTTCTAATTCTAACCTGATGAAGCTATTAGGTTGTTCGAAGTCAAAATTACTGTCCATCAAAAAAATTCTTAAAGAATATGACTTGATTGATGAAGTTCAACAGTCTTCAAGTGAGAAAGGGAGACTAGCTAATAAGATTTATTTAGGAGAGTTGTCTTCTACCCCAGTAGCTAGTTCGAACAGGCCTAGTGTTAAAAAAAGACTAGGGCAGGATGAAAATGAAACGGCCCCCGTCTCTTATTCAGCCCCTAGTGAGACTGAAGTTAGTGAGACTAAATATAGTGAGACTGAATCTTTATTTATTGAGGATGAGGAAGAAAGGAATTCTCAACCTATTTTGAGAAGAAAAGTCGAAAAGGTCACAAAATATGATCGAGATTATATTTGGGGATTGGTACAAGATCAATTTAGACGAGAAGGTTTTTCTGAAACAGCTAGTGAAATTGCTATGACTGATTTTGAAAGAATCTATCAATATGCTCTTGACAATGTTCGCTTTGTTAGACGCGCGGAAGTACTTGCTGAATTTGTGTTTAACGGCTTGTATTCTGTTTGGAATAACCGTGTTAGAAAAGGAGGTGGTTAAATGTCGCCAATCGAGTGGATATTAGTTATGCTCATTGTCATTTCAAGTGGTGTGACTATTTGGACATTGATAGTCGATCAGGAAGGGGTGATAAAGAAATGAAATTTATTGATTTATTTTCAGGTATCGGTGGTTTTCGACTAGGAATGGAAAGTGTCGGACACGAGTGTATTGGATTCTGTGAGATTGATAAATTTGCTAGAGAATCTTATAAGTCCATTTTTCAAACGGAAGGAGAAATCGAATTTCATGACATACGAGATGTTTCAGATGACGAATTTAAAAAACTTAGAGGGAAAGTCGATGTCATCTGTGGGGGATTCCCTTGTCAAGCATTTTCAATCGCAGGAAGACGATTGGGATTTGAAGATACTAGAGGAACTTTGTTCTTTGAAATTGCTCGGGCGGCCAAACAAATCCAACCACGTTTTCTTTTTCTTGAAAATGTTAAAGGCCTACTCAATCACGATAAGGGACGGACGTTCACTACAATCCTTACCACACTTGATGAGTTGGGGTTTGATGTTGAGTGGCAGGTGCTTAACAGTAAGGATTTTGGCGTTCCCCAAAATAGAGAAAGGGTATTTATTATCGGACATTCTAGAAAGAAAGGTACCAGACTCTTATTTCCTTTCAGACGAGAAGGTCAAGCAACTAACTCTGAGACTTTAAAAACACTAGGGAATTTGAATCCATCAAAAAGTGGCATGAGCGGTAAAGTGTATTATTCAGAAGGTCTTGCGCCAACCTTAGTTCGTGGAAAAGGAGAAGGATTTAAAGTTGCGGTTCCTTGTATGACTCCAGATAGATTAGAAAAAAGACAAAATTGTAGACGTTTTAAGGATAATCAAGAGCCAATGTTTACTTTAAATACACAGGATCGCCATGGTATTGTCGTTGTTGGAGATTTACCCACTAGCTTTAAGGAAACTGGTCGCGTCTATGGAAGTGAGGGCTTATCTCCAACACTGACTACAATGCAAGGTGGAGATAAAATCCCTAAAATACTGATTCCAGAACCAATCCAATTTCTAAAAGTTCGGGAGGCAACTAAAAAAGGATATGCTCAAGCAGAGATTGGAGATTCAATCAATTTAGAAAGACCAAGTTCTCAGTATCGGCGTGGTAGAGTTGGAAAAAGTATAGCTAATACCTTGACAACTAGTGGTCAAATGGGAGTAGTAGTGGCTAGCTATGAAGGAGAAGATAAACAAGTTTATCATGTAGCCGGTGTCTTAATAGATGGACAATTTTACCGTTTGAGAATACGACGAATCACTCCTAAAGAGTGTTTTCGCTTGCAGGGCTTTCCTGATTGGGCTTTTGAAGCTGCTAGAAAAGTCTCTAGTAATAGTCAGCTTTATAAACAAGCTGGTAATAGTGTAACCGTTCCTGTGATTGCCGCAATCGCAAAGAAATTAAAAGAAGTAGAGGAAAAAGATGAAAGCATTAAATAAAGAATCAATACTAGATTGTGATGAATTAGAAACAGAATTACATGACGCAGAAATCAAACAGCTGGATGAACAAATATTTTTGATGCCCAATTATCCATGTGAGTTTGAAGTGACATTTTTAGATGATTACCATAAAAAACACAACTACCCCCTATTTTACGAATCCTATCTTCAAAACATTATGGAATTCCTTGAAAGTCAGGATATAAAGAACGGAGCTGATGCCTTTGTAGATGATCATCAAAATCTTGTTTTTGTTTTATATGGACAAGGCTATCGAGCCGAGGGAAAAGAGGGAATACTTACAACCCAAGTCACTGTAAAAGCTTATGATGAAGACAAGAAACCGATTAACTTCGCAAATTTATTAGATTCCTTAATCGTCTCAGAATATCAAATGGAACCGAATCTTTGGGAGGTCTCCCATGATTGATCTCTATCTAAGTAAAAATAGCCAAAGAAATCAACTTCTTTTAGACTTCTTCCAAAACTATGGCATTGAGGTATCTTGTCATTCAGTTTCTGAAATGACAAGGGATAAATTAATTGAGATGATGAGCTATTCTTCAGATTGTTTCGAGTTTTTATCTCCAAATTTATTACGTTTTAAGAATCGAGATAACCTAAAATTAACAGATTTCATCGAAATGATATTAAAAAATCCTGAACTAACCATCAGACTTCCTCTTGCGGTTTCAAATAAGCGAGTTTATCCAAATCTGAATCTGGAGGAGGCTAGAGCTTTATTGCCAAGAGATACGAAACAATTGATTTACATGGCACAAACACATTATTTATCAAGTTAAAGGAGAATCAATATGGCAGAACGATTTTGGGAGAACTTGTCCATTATTTTGGCTGAAAGAAATATTAGCTGGATTGAGTTAACCAGAAAAATGTTTGCGGGAGAGTTTCACTATCCAAGTGAATTGAATCGTTTGTATCAAAAGATTCGTCACTACAAGATGGAACAACGAATGCCTCAAAGTCCATGGGTAGAAAGGATTGTGCAGGTATTAGATTTAGATTATGAAGATTTATTTCGGAGGTAACTATGAAAAGAATAATTCCAGTTTATATATTCCAACAAGTAAATGTCTTATTGGTATCTCTATACTTATTGAAATTGCTTTGTATTGGTGAGTTAACTATACTACAGATTCTCTATGGTGCGTCGCTCATTTCTTTTTTATGGATGTATGGTCAACGAAAACAAGTGGTCAAGGTCAATATGAAAACTAGGATGAAATGGCTTGGTATTGGATTCGTTAGCCTACTGATTATCAGTCTATATTTTAGTCTGATTCATGCTCAAGAAAGCACAAATCAAGCAAACTTAATTGGGCTTCAACATCAAGTTCCTTGGTTTTCATTTTTATTGTTCTTAATCAATGCGAGTATGGTTGAAGAATTTTTGTATCGAGAAATTTTATGGAACTTGGTCAGAAAATTAGATATCAGAATTGCGTTGACAAGTGTTTTGTTCGCTTTAGCTCATCATTCAGGAACCATTCTAGCTTGGTGTTTATATGTTTCACTTGGGATCTTTTTAGGGATGGTGCGCTATAAATCGGACTTATGGGGCAGTATGGGGCTACATTTGGTGTGGAACTTACTAGTTTATAATTTGCTGCTTGTTTAGGGAAATGAAATGCTAACGTTATGTAACAATGTTAGTCTTTTATTTCAAACTCTTTGATTAATATGAATTTAGCTCTACAGAAAAATAAGAAATGTGATAAAAATTTCAACTACTCTTATCTATAATAAAGCTACCTGTTCTTTGAAAATTGAATCCACTCCGTCTTGATTAGCGTGCCTGTGTAAGTAGGGACTGAGAGTATTTCCCTGTGAAGGGCAACTGGCACAAGACGTGTGTGAGAATTTTCTAACAGACACGGAGTTTATCGTTACCAGACTTAAACGATGCGACAAACTAGATAAAGGAGTTAATCATGAAGGTAGTAAACTTGTATGATTTGAAACAAATGGGAAATAAAGGTGGTTGTACCATCCAATTGATTCATCACTTTCCTTTTGGTATGGGCTTAGGACATCTCAAAAAAGACTACATTGAATTTAAACGCGTTGGTATCGTTGATGGGAAAGCAGTAGAAGTTACTCTTCGAGAACCTTATTCGAGAGATCTACTGCAGGCTGTCAAGTCGATTAAGCAACGTCAGAAATTGATAGCTTATCGTTATAAAGAAGGAAAGCTGCTATTTGTTAAGAAGGAGGCATCAGATGTCCTCTGAACAACAGGAACGAATGGCAGTTCAATATGCTGAGCGTAGTCTTTTATTTACTGTAAAAAGTCTCTTAAAGATTCTAGAATGGTCTAGACGTCAGGCTTTAGCACAGGATTCCGCCTATAAGATAGGGGTGCAGAAATTAGAAGAATTGCTACAATCTCCCTATGCGATTGATACGATTAATCTGAAAAAAGATTTCTTAGACAAACCAATTGATATCGAGAAATTTAAAGCTTTTATAGAAAAAGAAGAGATTCCTTTAGCCATCGCTTGGCAAGGGGATTCTCTGCATTTCTACACGAAAGACCGTTCGATTCTAGACAATCATTTAGACCATCTGTTAGAAAAAATGGTTAATGATCCGGAGAAATTAGCTGATTTTACCATGGATAAGTCATTAGACGATGCAATTGATGAGGCTAAATCCCAAATTACCTTGAGACAAGAAGGGGCCGTCAAACAGAAAGAGATGGTGAGATGATGTACAGTGGAAAGAAATTCCTACTATTCTCACTGTTAGGTATCTTACTAGGCTATCTTTTTCATCGTTTGACGCTTTTGTATGATTCCTATACTGGAAATACCATAGATAAATGGACTCGTCTTCTGATGGAAGGTCAAGATGAAGTTCTTCAGTCGCCATGGAATGTTTCCTTTACTGGAAAATCAAGTGCTTTTTTTCTACTAGGATTTGTGATGATGTTGCTGGTTTATCTCTATTTAGAGACTGGTAAAAAACAATACCGAGAAGGGGTAGAATACGGGAGCGCCCGTTTTGGAACTCTAAAAGAAAAGAAGTTCTTTTACGGTAAGGAATTTTCTCATGATACGATCTTAGCACAAGATGTTCGTTTGACATTATTAGATAAAAAACCACCCCAATATGATAGAAATAAGAATATTGCGGTGATCGGAGGTTCAGGAAGTGGGAAGACATTTCGCTTTGTGAAACCCAATCTGATTCAGATGAATAGTTCCAATATTGTAGTGGATCCTAAAGATCACTTGGCCGAGAAAACGGGCAAACTCTTTTTAGAACATGGCTACCAAGTAAAGGTGTTAGATTTAGTCAATATGAAGAACTCAGATGGCTTTAATCCTTTTCGCTATATAGAGACAGAAAACGATTTGAATCGCATGCTGACGGTTTATTTCAATAACACCAAAGGCTCTGGCTCCCGTAGTGATCCATTTTGGGATGAAGCTTCTATGACTTTGGTACGAGCTTTAGCCTCTTACTTGGTCGATTTCTATAATCCACCTAAAACAAGAGAACAGCTCATAGAAGAAAGTCGTTTAAGTCAAAAAGAATACCAAAACTTGTTGAAACGTCAAAAAAAAGAAGTGGAAGAGCGAAAAAAACGAGGGCGTTATCCAAGTTTTGCTGAAATCTCAAAACTCATTAAACACTTATCCAAGGGTGAAAACCAAGAAAAAAGTGTCTTAGAAATTCTATTTGAAAATTATGCTAAAAAGTATGGAACTGAAAATTTCACCATGCGAAATTGGGCAGATTTTCAAAATTATAAGGATAAGACTCTGGATTCTGTTATAGCTGTAACCACTGCTAAATTTGCCCTCTTCAATATTCAAAGTGTCATGGATTTGACCAAAAGAGATACCCTTGATATGAAGACATGGGGCAAGGAAAAATCAATGGTGTACTTAGTTATCCCAGATAACGATAGTACATTTCGCTTTCTTTCAGCCCTCTTTTTTTCAACCGTATTTCAAACCCTAACAAGACAAGCAGATATTGATTTTAAGGGTCAATTGCCTCTTCATGTGAGAGTTTACTTAGATGAGTTCGCAAATATCGGAGAAATCCCAGATTTTGCTGAACAAACCTCAACAGTCCGTTCTCGGAATATGAGTCTCGTTCCTATTCTGCAAAATATTGCTCAACTTCAAGGACTCTATAAAGAAAAAGAAGCTTGGAAAACCATTTTGGGGAACTGTGATAGCTTAGTCTACTTAGGTGGGAATGATGAAGATACCTTTAAATTTATGAGTGGCTTACTCGGTAAACAAACCATTGATGTTCGAAATACTAGTCGTTCCTTTGGCCAGACAGGTTCAGGATCCCTTTCTCATCAAAAGATTGCTCGTGATTTAATGACACCTGATGAAGTCGGAAATATGAAACGGCATGAATGCTTGGTTCGAATTGCCAATATGCCTGTCTTTAAAAGCAAAAAATACAATTCTACTAAGCATCCAAACTGGAAGTACCTAGCCAATCAAGAAACCGATGAACGGTGGTGGAACTATCAGATCAATCCTTTGAATCAAAGTCAGGAAAATCATCTTGAAGGCCTTAGAATTCGTGATTTAACTTTTGAATCTAGTTTAAAATAAAAATAGAAAAGAGGAAATAGATGATTACGCATTTTAAAGGTTTTGTTTATGGAGTAGACGCAAGTGCTATGTTTGCACAAGCTATGTCTTTGTTACAGAAGGGATTGATTGCGGTTGGTGCCTTTCTCGTTGTTGTTGGGATTGTCAATCTTGCAACCAACATTAAAGACGGTGGACCAGGTGTTCGGAATGCCATTCTTGAAATTGTCGGTGGTGTTATGGTCGGGGCTGCTGGAGCCTTTGTAACCCAGATTTCAATTTAGGAGGATAAACAATGACATGAATCTTAGTTTAGTCTCACCCTTTGTTTACCTTGCATCTGAAAAAATATCAGCTGAAAATTTATTTGAAGGATTTAATGTGGATTTACAATCTACGGTAGATCTGATTAAATCACTATCTAGCTACAATCCAACAGTTTGGACTTATATGTCTAGTATTACTAAAAGTGTCATGCAGCCCCTTGGAGTTGCGATTTTATCAGTTGTTCTCATCTTAGAATTTTCGAAGATGGCAAAGAAAATTGCTAACTCTGGTGGAGCGATGACCTTTGAAGCCTTAGCGCCGATGTTGATTAGTTATATTATGGTCGCAGTTGTAATTACCAACACTACCGTTATTGTAGAAGCCATCATCGGGATTGCGAGTCACGCCATTGAACAAGTGGCCTCGATTGTGGCTCACGGTGGGGCAAAGTATGATACCATCTCTGGATTAAAAGGTTCAGGATTTATTGGCCGGATGATTGTGGGCTTTTTTGCCCTCCTCATTTGGCTTGTTCGGATAGTAAGTGCAGCCATGGTTAATCTTTTAGTATCTATTCGATTTATTCAACTCTACCTTATGATCCCATTTGCCCCTCTTACGATTCCAACATTTTTAAGTGATGAATGGAAGTCTATTGGTATTGGCTATTTAAAAAATATTATGGTCTATGCGGTACAAGGGGTTCTTATTTTTCTGATTGTTTCTCTTGTTCCTTTGTTTGAATCTGCTGGAAAAATAGCTGTTTCAAATGGTGCAGGAGTCCTGCAATCACTTGCGATTATGTTTGGTAGTTTGGTACAAGCTATCTTACTAATTATTGCCCTCGTTGGTTCTCAACGTACGGCTCGCTCAATTTTAGGTATGTAATTAGATAAAGGCTAGGAAGTGATTGCTTCTTAGCCTTTTTAGAAAGGAAAGTCATGAATACACGTGTCTTTAAAGACATCTCAAAATACCAACACAGGGCTTGGTTAGGTTTCACCACAAGACAAATCATCTTTGTTTTACCAGCCTTTATTGTCACAATTATTGTTTTGGGCTTGAATCTCTTTTTCTGGCAATTTGGAGATTGGTTTGTTTACGGTTTTGTGTTTGCCTTTACCATCCCCCTCATGCTTTTTGGAGTCTATAAACCCAATGATTTATATTTTGAACATTATTTGAAATACCGTCTTCATTTTGAATTAACGGTTCCCCTACGCACAATTACAGGAAAGAAAGGAGCTGAACATGAAAAGAAAATCAAATACATTAAAGAAACAAAAAACTTCAATGACTAATCAGAAAGAAGTTAAAGGGAAAAAAGAGGAAGTGTTACCCTCAACGGCTAATACTATTTCCTATCAAGCCCTGTATCAAAATGGTCTGATGCAGGTAAAAGAAGATTATTTCTCACAAAGCTATTTACTTGGTGATGTCAATTACCAGACCGTTGGTTTAGAAGATAAGGGCGCAATCATTGAGAAGTATTCTGATTTGATTAACTCTTTAGATGACCAAACCAACTTCCAATTGACCATCTTTAATAAAAGATTGAATTTAGAAAAGTTTAGACAGAGTGTTCTGTATGAGGAGAAAGAAGATGGGTATGATACCTATCGTAAAGAATTGAATCGAATGATGAATCAAAATTTAGACAGTGGTGAAAATAACTTTTCAGCTGTGAAACTGATTAGCTTTGGTAGAAAGGATTCTAATCCCAAACAAGCTTATCGTTCCTTGTCTCAAATTGGAGAATATTTCAAGAGTGGTTTCTCAGAAATTGATGCTCGATTTGAATCCTTGGCTGGAGAAGACCGTGTCAACTTGTTGGCAGATATGCTTAGAGGAGAACACCATCTTCCTTTTTCTTACCGTGATTTAACGAGATCGGGTCAGACAACTCGTCACTTCATAGCACCTAATCTCTTGGATTTTAAAAACAAGAATTACCTACAAATCAATGACCGCTTATTACAGATTGTCTATGTGAGAGACTACGGCATGGAATTAGGGGATCAGTTTATCCGAGACCTCATGCAAGGAGATTTGGAATTGATTGTGAGCCTTCATGCTCAAAGTTCGACTAAGGCGGATGCCATGAAGAAACTACGAACAAAGAAGACCTTGATGGAATCCCAAAAGATTGGGGAACAACAAAAACTAGCTCGTACAGGTATCTATTTGGAAAAAGTAGGTCATGTATTAGAAAGCAATATCGATGAAGCTGAGGAACTCTTAAAAACCATGACCGAGACAGGAGATAAACTGTTTCAAACAGTCTTCTTGATTGGTGTTTTTGGTCAGGATGAAGAAGAACTTAAACAAGCCCTAGACACTATCCAACAAGTGGCCGGTTCAAATGACCTAATGATTGATAAACTACCATATATGCAAGAAGCAGCCTTTAATAGTTTGCTGCCATTTGGTTGTGATTTTTTAGAGGGAGTATCACGGAGTTTATTAACGTCCAATGTAGCAGTGAACTCTCCATGGACTTCAGTAGACTTACAAGACCGCAGTGGGAAATATTACGGTATCAATCAAATATCAAGCAATATTATTACCATTGATCGAAGCCTATTAAATACACCGTCTGGTCTGATTTTAGGGACATCTGGAGCTGGGAAAGGGATGGCAACCAAGCATGAAATTATCACGACCAAAATCAAAGAATCTGGTGAAAATACTGAAATTATCATTGTGGATCCCGAAGCAGAGTACAGTGTCATTGGACGGGCTTTTGGTGGAGAAATGATTGATATTGCGCCCGATTCCCAAACTTATCTCAATGTCCTTGACTTGTCTGAAGAAAATATGGATGAAGATCCTGTAAAGGTAAAATCAGAATTTCTTTTATCCTTTATCGGCAAGTTATTGGATAGAAAAATGGATGGGAGAGAAAAATCGATTATCGACCGAGTTACCAGACTCACCTATCAGTCATTTAAAGAGCCTTCTTTGGAAGAATGGGTATTTGTCTTGAGTCAACAACCAGAAGAAGAAGCGCAGAATTTGGCACTTGATATGGAACTGTATGTCGAAGGTTCTCTTGATATTTTTTCACATAAGACCAATATTCAGACAGGATCTAATTTCTTAATCTATAACGTTAAAAAGTTAGGAGATGAGCTGAAACAAATCGCTCTTATGGTTGTTTTTGATCAGATATGGAATCGTGTCGTTCGGAATCAAAAATTAGGGAAGAAGACCTGGATTTATTTTGATGAAATGCAGCTTCTCTTACTAGATAAATATGCCAGTGATTTCTTCTTTAAATTGTGGAGTCGTGTCAGAAAATATGGAGCCAGTCCGACTGGAATAACTCAAAACGTCGAAACCTTATTGTTAGATCCAAATGGTAGACGAATTATTGCAAATAGTGAATTTATGATTCTCCTCAAGCAAGCAAAAAATGACAGAGAAGAACTGGTTCAACTCTTAGGCTTGTCAAAAGAACTCGAAAAATACTTAGTCAATCCAGAAAAAGGCGCAGGACTAATAAAAGCTGGTTCAGTTGTCGTTCCTTTTAAAAATAAGATTCCTCAAGGTACTCAATTGTTTGATATCATGAGTACGGATCCTGATAAAATGGCTTCTAATTAAGGGGAAGGTAAATGAAGGATAAAAGAGAAATTATACGTGCCCGAAAGGCATTTAGAAGAAGCCTAAAAGATGAGAAAAAATTCTTGAAAAAAGGAAAGAAGGAGGTAAGGAAACAGAAAAAAGATTCCTCTGTACTGGATGAAAAAGCATGGAAAAAAGAGATAAAGCAAAAGCTAGAGGAGATGAGAGAGGCTTCAAAGGAGAGAGTAAAACAAGCAAATGAAGACTACAATCATATTCTTCAAAATAGTCCTCCATCTCTTTTGAATCGCAAAGAATTAAGAGATAGACGGTTGCCTCATGCTAGGAAACGATTGAAAATAGCCAAGAAGCAATTTAGAGAAGCCAAGGTAGAAGCAAAAGAAGAAAGAAAAGAGAGCCGTAAAGAAAGAAAAACCAATCAAAAATTTCTCTACGGTCAGGAATCGAAACAAAAATCTAATTTTTTCTTTCAAGGGAAGAGTTTAGAAGAATTAAAAGCTAAGAAAGAAGTCAAGGCCGCCAAAGAAAATTTAAAATCTACTAAACAAGCCTATAAATCCAAAAAGGTTAGTAGGAAAGCCAAAACTTTCCTTTATGTCCTTGGACGTGAAGGTGGAGAGTTAGCTTCAGAAAATGAAGATTTAGAAGGTTATCGTACACTTCAAGAGACCATTAGAAAAGGGAAACGCTACAGTTGGCTTTCTTATAATCTTGGGAAAGCTAGTGTCAAAACAGGACAAGCAACAGGTCGTTTTACCAAGAAAAGGCTGACCAACACAAAAGAGCGATACCATCATTTTAAGGATGGAAAAGGATGGAAACTAGCGAAAGATAATCCAAGTTCCTTTAAAAATCGGTATCGAAAATTAAAGAAACAAGGTCTTACAAGTGTCCGAAATATCTATCAAAAACTAAAAGCAGCCTTTTCCTTCTTTACATTTGCGGCTGGGAATCCTGCAACCTGGATAGTTGGAGGAATAGTCTTTCTTCTTTTACTTATGATGAGCTTCTTTTTAGGTTTTTCATCTGCTAGTTTGATTCAACAAGATGAATTTGAATTAACAAAAGCTTATACCCACCTAACTTGGGAAGACGCAGAACATACTCGTACAAATGACAAAGGCATTACCTATTACACAAAAGTTGATGATGTGATGGGGTATATGAACTTTAAATTCCATGACTATGAGTTAAACAAACCAGTTCACTTATTTAGTTCCGAAACTTACAAGGATTATCTGTCTACTTTGTGGCATGATTTAAACGATGGGGATGATTTGAAATCCATGCAAGACCTTTATGAAACTCCTAAGTATAAACTCTCGAAAGACAATCAAGAGGAAATGAAGGAACTAAAAGAAGAAGGTGTCTATGCTTCCATGCAGGAATTGGACAATCCATTTGAGGGGAAAAGCAACGAAGATAGTCTAACCATGATTTATCGTTATGGATACTATGATTTAGACGGAAAACCTACCCTTCAGGAGTACATTCTACTAGAAGCGAAGGCTCACCAAACGATTGTCGCACCAATGGATGGGGTCGTATCACTAGATGGTGACAATATAATTCTCACTAACGGAAAAGGAGAGAATGAGAGTCGATTGACCTTGTATTCTATTCATAATGGCCGTGCGATTGAGGGTACAAGAGTCCTAACGGGTGATATTATTGGTGAAACATCAGACGATACAGGTTTGAAAGTTTCCTATCAAAAGTATAAGAACAAGAAAGAAAAATTGGTGTATGTCAATCCGCAATTTTATTTTCCCAAAGTCATTCAACTTCAGACAACTATCTTACCTGCCATTGGTCAGTTTGGTGGGGATGAGTTTGAACGAGCAAAACATATTTATGATTTTTTGAAATCTCAAGGAGCAAGTCCCCAAGCTATTGCGGCTATTTTAGGAAATTGGTCGGTAGAGTCTTCTATCAATCCTAAACGAGCTGAGGGAGATTATTTATCTCCTCCAGTTGGCGCTACCGATTCCTCATGGGATGATGAAAACTGGTTAGCGATAGGAGGGCCAGCCATTTATAGTGGTGCTTATCCTAATATTCTTCATAGAGGTCTAGGTTTAGGGCAATGGACAGATACTGCAGATGGGTCAACACGTCATACAGCCTTGTTAAATTATGCACGCACCCAAAATAAGAAATGGTATGATTTAGACCTCCAACTTCATTTTATGCTTCATGGGGATAGTCCTTACTATCAAAGCTGGCTAAAGGATTTCTTTGGAAATACGGGCAGTGCAGCCAATTTGGCCCAACTCTTCCTTACCTATTGGGAGGGAAATTCTGGTGACAAACTACTGGAAAGACAAACCAGAGCAACGGAATGGTATTACCAAATTGAAAAAGGCTTTAGCCAAACAAATGGAGGACAGGCAAAGAGTGACCCGCAATCCCTTGAAGGGGTTCGTGGGGATTTGTATGATCATTCTGTTCCTGGTGGTGGAGATGGTATGGCCTATGCCTATGGGCAATGCACATGGGGTGTTGCGGCTCGTATGAACCAGTTAGGGTTGAAATTAAAAGGAAGTAATGGAGAGAAGATTTCAATCATTAATACCATGGGAAATGGTCAGGACTGGGTTGCGACAGCTTCAAGTCTTGGAGGTGAAACGGGCTCTACACCAAGAGCAGGTGCTATTGTTTCGTTTGTGGGAGGTACACATGGTACACCAGCAGACTATGGTCATGTGGCTTTTGTAGAGAAGGTCTATGATGATGGTTCTTTCCTTGTGTCTGAAACCAACTATGGGGGTAATCCTAACTATACCTTTAGAAAAATCTCGCAAGCAGATAGTGCCATTCGTTTTGCCTATACTACGAAATAAAAAAATCATGTCATCAGTTTAGGTGACATGATTCTTATTTTTTATAGAGCGACATATTTAATGCCATAGGCTGATAACTTACTTGATGATCGTCTTTAATCAATTGACTGTAAGCAACAAATCCGAACTGTTCATAAAATTGAATGACTTTAGGATGATTGATACTATCTAAAAATATCATCTGAGTTCCTACAATTGCTCGAAATTCTTCAATTTTTTGAATTACAATTTCAAATAACTCTTGTCCTGATAGTTTATTTAGCTTTGTGTTTTTGCCGAATTGACCGATAAGTAACACAGGTAGATAATCAATATTTTTGGGACTTTTCCCTTTTAGGACGAGTTTCTTTTTTAAGGATTTCTCTAAATCAGAAATATCAACAACTTTGAGAGATAAACTAAAGAATCCTATGATGTTATTTGTTTCAGTTTCTTCAACGATAAAATTACGAGAACGATGTTGTTTTTCAAAATTGGGGGCTTTATCAGATAGATAAGTCAACATCTCTTCATTACCGTTGAAATCAACATTTTCTAAAATGATAGTTTTAAATAGATCCTGAACTTGTTTCTCAGTTTTATCAGGAGCTAGCACTTGAATATTTTCAAGATATTGCTTAAGTGGTGTTACTTGAATTGTCATCTTACAGATACTTTGAAATGAGTTTATTTTTCGTTGGAGCGGTAGCGTCCTGTGATTCAATAGATTTCAAGACGGCTTGTAGCTTTTTAGATGGTTTATGATTAAGAATTTTTAGAGCATCTTCATTTGTTAGTTTTATATCACGTGTTAAACTGATTGTAGCCATTTGTTCTACCTCCTGTTTCTACTTAAATTCATTATAGCTTATTTTGAACAAAAGTTCAATCTGAAGATAGTGTATGTTTTTTATAGTGTATAAATCCAAAATAAGTTTTTCTCTTGCGTTTGTAGCTCATATTCGTTAGAATAATGGTGTAGATGAGTGGTTGGCTCATGGTTAATCTGATAGTAATCTTGGACATAAGGGCCAAGCGGTGGCGGACACCAGAACAAAATCCGATAGCAATCTTGGACGTAAGGGCCAAGCGGTGGCAGACACCAGAATAAACCGACTGACTAGGTGGCTTACAGGTTCTGTAAGTCATCTTTTTTACTTTGATAGTAACGTTTTATCATTTTAAGGAGAACGAGGTTTTGGCTCGTTCTCTTTTTTTGTTGTGATACTTCTTTCAAGGAATATTTGGTAGGATTGGAGTGAAAAAAGATTAACTAGGAAAGAAGGAAGTATATGGAAGGCATTTATCAACGTGATTCGGATCAAGATGGATTAACTGATGCTCAAGAATTGGCGCTAGGAACCAATCCTCTTAGCGCAGATTCTGATGGTGATGGACGTTCAGATTTAGTGGAAGTAGAAGAAGGAACCAATCCCTTAGAAAAGGATTTACAAGACATAGACCAAACAAGTATAACTGAACCGTCTTCAGTATTTATGGAAATGAAACAAAAGATTTCAGATATGATGGAGAGTCACTACAAGGAATTTATACAGGCTCTTATTAGTATTGAAACAGGGATTGAAAACCAACAAGACCTAGAAGACTTATATACTTACTACATGAGAACAGATTCTATTTCTCTTTTGTCTAGTGATTTAGAAACCAGTCCTCAAAAGGTTGAAATGGAGATAGAGTTGTAGGGGAATCATGTGATTCTCCTATTTTCGTATAGATGAAAGGAGCGAGTATGGAAGTAATGAAATTATTGGCTATGTTTCGTGGAACAATTCCAAAAGATAGGGAGAAAATGGACCTATTTCTTCGTTATCAAGCGCAACATTTTGATGAGAAATGGCAAGACTTGGTAGAGAGTTTTTTGGCTGAAGAGGGCAAGATAGAAGAGATACCTCATGTGTATTCGTTTCATCAAGATATTATTTCTTTCCTAGAGGCTAGTTCTGAAAATAATGATCAAGATTTAGAAAGTTACACAAGAAATTTTGGACAAGCAGGTCTAAGTAAATTATCTCAATTAAGTAATTTTGAGAAAAACTTGGTGCTAGAAGTCGCAACCTATAATCTTTCCACTCGATTTTACATCCAATCTGAAAAAGAGAAGTTAGAACCATTAAGTGAGCTTGTATGTCTTCAGAATCAGGATGTCAATTTAGTCAATGTCTATCGGGTTGCGAATAATCTATCTGACCGCATTAGTAGAGATATAGAGGAGTTTCTTCTAATGGTTGATTCCAAAGAACTAAAAAAAGAAGTTCTTGAGATTCATTTTGAAGAAAAAGAAGGAGATGTTCTAGCCTATTTGGGTTCAGAATTGATGGCTACTTTAGATACTGTTACGGATCTTGTCCATCATGAAGAAAACTACCAACAACTCCCACTGACACAAAAGCTGAAGATTATTACTCACTTTGATGATGTAAAAGCTAAAAGCGAAAAGTCTAAGCAAGTAGCGGAATCCTTATCTCCTTCAAGTGATATTGAACAGGAAACGGAAGAAATGAACTCCTTTTCTAATGTCGATAAAATTGTAGAAGAAGCTTTGAGGGAATATCCAATCGGTTCACAAGTAAGTTATAAAGGACAAGTATTTCAGTTGGTTTCGATTGAAAATTCCCAGTTAAATGACTTAGTTCGCCTAGAGCTATTCAATGATTCAAACCTGTTATTTGAAGAAAATCCTATTTTATACTTGAACAGTTTGGAAGAGATTGAACAAGTATTGTCTCATGTAGAACTTGAAAAAGAAGAATCAGAGATTGAGATTGATTCATCAAGTGAAAGTCAGGAAATAGATTTGTTTTCCTATCTGGAAGAAGAAAATGAAAAAGATAAGGATAAGGAAATAGAAACTCTTATTTCTGGTATAGAAGAGACGGATGTCCTTGTTCAAGATTTTGTTTTTCCCGATGATTTAGAGGACTTTTACCCTAAGACAAATAGAGAAAAAATTGAAACGAATATCGCCGCAATTGAACTTGTTAAAAGATTAGAAAAAGAGGGACGACAAGCAAGTCCAGAAGAACAAGAACTACTAGCCAAGTATGTTGGATGGGGTGGTCTTGCCAATGAATTTTTCGATGAACTCAATCCAAAGTATGAAGCAGAACGTTTAACTCTTAGGAGCTTAGTAAGTAAATCAGAGTACTCCACTATGAAACAAAGTTCTCTCACAGCCTATTATACAGACCCAATGATTATTCGCCAGATTTGGCAAAAATTACTGGATGATGGTTTTGAGGGAGGAAGGATATTAGATCCTTCTATGGGAACTGGGAACTTCTTTGCGGCGATGCCTAGAAGTATACGAGAGAAATCAGAACTCTATGGAGTTGAATTAGACAGTGTGACTGGTGCAATCGCAAAACAACTCCACCCCAATACCCATATTGAAGTGCGAGGATTTGAAGAAGTTCCCTATCAAAATAATAGTTTTGATTTAGTCTTAACGAATGTTCCTTTTGGAAATTTTCGCATTGCCGATAAAAACTATGATAAACCTTACATGATTCACGACTACTTTGTCAAACACTCACTTGATTTAGTAAGAGACGGAGGACAAGTGTCGATTATCTCATCTATCGGGACAATGGATAAGCGGACAGATAATGTCTTACAAGAGATTAAAAACAACACTCATTTTTTAGGGGGAGTTCGTTTGCCGGATACGGCTTTTAAAAAGATTGCAGGTACTCGTGTAACCACAGACCTCCTCTTCTTTCAAAAGGATCAAGCAAAGAATCTTAATGAGGAGGAACTTGTTTTTAGTGGTTCTATTCTCTTTGAGGAGGATAAGCGTGTCTGGATTAATCCTTATTTTGATGGGAAATACAACACACAAGTTTTGGGTGAATATGAGGTACGTAATTTTAATGGAGGAACCCTCAATGTTAAGGGGGTATCAGAAACATTAGCTACTGACATAATGGAAGCATTAGAGAATGTGGAAGCACCTAAACAAATTGACAATTCTTTGAAAGCACCTGTTTTTATCCAAGAAGAAGTGGATAATTCTATCCCAAGTCGTATACGTGAGGACTTAGCGCTCTATTCTTTTGGATATGAGGGAAATCAAATTTATTACCGAGATACGCATGGCATTCGGAAAAGTTCAAAAGTAGACGAAATTAGTTATTATGTAGATGAGAAGGGAGATTTTAAAGCTTGGGACAGTTCTTTGTCTGAACATAAAATAGATCGATTCGTGCAACTTCATTTGACAGATGAGGAAGCACTAGATGTTTACAAGTCAGAAGAAGCGAGTAAAAGGGGGAAATATAAGGGACTGTTCAAAAAAACTGTCTTTTATGAAAGTCCCTTATCGGATAAGGATATTAGTCGCATTAAGGGCATGGTTGATTTGAGAGAGACCTATCAATCCTTAATTGAAATTCAACGTCATCAAGATTATAGTCGGGCTGATTTTCAGGTATTACTTAGTAAACTCAATCATGACTATGACCGCTTTGTAAGTCAATTTGGATACTTGAATGCCTCAGTCAATCGGAACTTATTTGATAGTGACGATAAGTATTCTTTACTAGCAAGTTTAGAAGATGAATACATTGATTCTAAAGATCAGAAAGTAAAATATAAAAAATCTTTAGCTTTTGAAAAAGCATTGGTTAGACCAGAGAGAGTGATTGCAAGAGTTTCAACGGCTCTAGATGCCTTAAACTCTAGTTTATCGGATGGTAGAGGGGTTGATTTAGACTATATGGTATCAATTTATCCCGAACATAGCCAAGCTGCTATTTTAGATGAGTTAGGTGACCAGATTTTAATAGATCCAGAAAGCTATTTAAGAGGGGAAAGAAAATATCTTTCTAAGAACCAGTTTTTATCAGGAGACATTCTCAACAAGATAGAAGTAGTTCAACTATTAGTGGAGGAAAATAACCAAGAATATGATTGGAACCATGCTTTAGATTTGTTAGAATCTGTTCGCCCTCCACGGATTCATCTGGCAGATATTGAGTTTAAAATAGGGTCACGTTGGATACCTCAATCCGTTTATGGTAAATTTGCCTTTGAATGTTTTACCAATCGTGAATTTGAATTGTCTTCGCCAGATGTTGAACAAGTCATTGAAGTGAATCCTGTCGATGGCCAGGTTCATTTAAAGACATCATTTGCTTATCGCTATCCAAGTGCCAAAGATAGTAGTCTTGGAGTTAGTGGGTCACGTTATGATACAGGAAGAAAGATTTTTGAGAATTTACTTAATTCGAACCAACCGACGATTACTATGACTGTTACGGAAGGAGAAAAGAAAAAGACTATTACAGATTTGGAAAAAACCTCTGTTCTAAGAGCGAAAGAGCAGCATTTACAAGAACTCTTTCAAGACTTTGTCTCACGGTATCCAGAAGTCCAACAAGTCATTGAAGAAAGCTATAATCGTCTTTATAATCGAACGGTTAGTCGAGAGTATGACGGTAGCCATTTAGTTATTGATGGCTTGGCTCAAAACATCAGTCTTCGTCCTCACCAAGAGAATGCCATTCAAAGAATTATAGAAGAAAAAAGAGCATTATTAGCTCATGAGGTAGGTTCAGGAAAGACCTTGACCATGCTTGGTGCTGGGTTTAAATTAAAGGAGTTGGGGATGGTTCATAAGCCCTTGTATGTAGTGCCCTCTAGTTTGTCTGCTCAATTTGGCCAAGAGATCATGAAATTTTTCCCTACCAAAAAGGTCTTTGTGACTACTAAGAAAGATTTTGTGAAGGCGAGAAGAAAACAATTTGTGTCACGTATTATTACAGGAGATTACGATGCCATTGTCATTGGGGATTCTCAATTTGAAAAAATCCCTGTCAGTAAGGAAAGACAGATGAATTATATCGAGGATAAACTCAATGAACTACGAGAGATTAAAACACATTCTGAAAATAAGTATACTGTCAAAGAAGCAGAGCAATCAATAAGTGGTCTAGAGAAACAATTGGAAGAACTCCAACGCTTCAATCGTGATAGTTTTATTGATTTTGAGAACTTAGGAATTGATTTTCTCTTTGTGGATGAAGCACATCACTTTAAAAATATACGTCCAATTACTGGACTTGGAAATGTAGCAGGGATTACCAATACAACCTCTAAGAAGAACGTGGATATGGAAATGAAAGTTCGACAGATTCAGGAAGAACATGATTTTAAAAATATTGTCTTTGCGACAGGAACACCTGTTTCCAATTCTATTAGTGAGTTATATACTATGATGAACTATATTCAACCAGATATCTTAAAACGCTATCAAGTTGATTATTTTGACTCTTGGGTAGGTGCTTTTGGAGAAATTCAAAACTCTATGGAATTAGCTCCTACAGGGGATAAGTACCAACCTAAGAAACGATTTAAAAAGTTTGTCAATCTACCTGAGTTGATGAAAATCTATAAAGAAACAGCCGACATTCAAACACAAGATATGTTGGATTTACCTGTTCCAGAAGCTCATATTATCCCTATTGAGAGTGAGTTAACTGAAAAACAGAAACTCTATCTAGAAGAATTGGTTATGAGGTCAGATATGGTCAAATGTGGAACAGTTGATCCGAGTCAGGATAACATGTTAAAGATAACAGGTGAGGCACGTAAACTAGCTATTGATATGCGTTTATTGGACTCTAGTTATAGTCTAGCAGACAATCATAAACTGCTTCAGGTAGTGGATAATGTTGAGAGAATTTATCGTGAGGGAATGGAAAATAAGGCTACTCAGATGATTTTTTCAGATATTGGCACACCTAAGAAAAAAGATAATGGCTTTGATGTCTATTCTGAAATAAAGGCTTTATTAGTTGATAGAGGAATCCCTAGTAAAGAAATTGCCTTTGTACATGATGCCAATAGTGATGAAAAGAAGAATAGTTTGTCTCGAAAGGTCAATGCAGGAGAGGTGCGGATTCTCCTTGCCTCAACTGAAAAAGGAGGAACAGGTTTAAATGTTCAGAGCAAGATGAAAGCAGTTCATCATCTGGATGTACCGTGGAGACCAAGTGACATTCAGCAACGCAATGGACGGATTATCCGACAAGGAAATGAAAATAAGGAAGTGGATATTTACCACTACATTACCAAAGGTTCGTTTGATAATTATCTATGGGCAACTCAGGAGAACAAACTCCGTTATATTAAGCAGATTATGACTTCTAAGGAGCCAATTCGTGCTGCAGAAGATATTGATGAGCAGACCATGACAGCTTCTGATTTTAAGGCACTAGCAACAGGTAATCCTTATCTTAAATATAAGATGGAACTAGAGAATGATTTGACCCTATTAGAAAATCAAAGACGTGCCTTTCAACGCAGCAAGGATCACTATCGTCATACAATCTCCTACTGTGAAGAAAATATGCCCATTCTTGAGAAACGATTAAGTAAGTATGAAGACGACATTCAACAGTCTGAAATGTCAAAAGACCAGGCATTTTCTATGACGGTAGGTAAGCAAGCTTTTGATCAACGATCTGAAGCAGGGGAATCCTTACACCGTCTTATCCGTCATAATCAAGCTGACAGCAAAGAATTCCGAACCCTAGCAAGCTATAGAGGATTTGACATTAAAATGCTTAGTCTTCCAACAAATCAACCTCTTCCTGAAACCTTCTCTGTTAAGATTGTAGGAGAAAATCAGTATTCTGTCAGTTTAGATTTGTATTCTCCTTTGGGGACCATTCAAAGGATTCAGCATACGATTGATCACATTAAGGAGGACCAAGTGAAAACTCAGAACTTATTGGATGAATTACAGGATAAATGGACTACTGCTAAAGTTGAAATTGAGAAAAATTTTCCAAAGGAAGAGGATTATCAAACTAAAAAGGCCGAATACGATGTACTCGCACCATTGATTGAAACAGAAACGGATTTAGATATTATTGATCAGGCCTTAAGACAATTCCACGAAAAAGGAAAAGAAAGGCAAGAACAACTTTCTTTTGAATTAGATTAAAAAATAGATACAAATAGCGGACAAGAAAAGAAAAGCGCGGTAAAATAAAGATAGAAAGAAACGAGGTAACGATTATGATGGAAGATACCTATTATCAATTAGAAGAGGCCTTGGTACAGGGATTTCAAACGCCTGAAGAATACCAAGCCTACAAGGAGCTAAAGGAACATTATGAGGAAGTTACTGGGGATTACAGTTTTTCTAAACGAGAACTCACTAGTCAATTGGAAATAGCTCTTCAAAATCATCGAGGTGTGGACTTTGAAGAATATGAAAAAGAGGAGTATTTGGACTTAGTTCAAAAATTAGAAGAGTTTGATTCCTCTCTTGCCACCCATTATCGTCAATTGATTGACTAGAAAGGAGAAAGTCATGAATGATTTACTCCTTATCCCAGTAATTTTTTTAGCAGTAGGAGGAATTCTCATTCTTTTATGGAGACTCTTTCTTATTGCCAGTGGACTTTTCCTGATTGGTTTTATTAGTTTTCTTATTTTCGTGGAGGTCTATGGAATTTATTTGTTCTTTACTGAACCTAGTTTATATTTTGATGATATCAGACAACATGGTTTAACTAGTTTTACGGCTGTGTACCTTTTCATCAATCTGATGTTGGTTCTAGGATTCAGTTGGCACTTCATTAACTCCATAAATAAGGAAAAAATATGAACTTTTTAGATAATCAAAAGACTTTATCTGAATCTAAATTCGGATAAGGTTTTTTATTTGCCTTGATTCTTTCATATACTTCATAGCTAAATTGGAGTAATAATTTATGAAAATCATTATCCTCACTATTATTACTTGTATTTATAGCTTGTTTATGTCGTTCAATATGAGAAAGAGCTCTTCTCAAATTTTCTTCTTTTAATTTGTTCATATTTATATTATAAGCTGAAGACAGCTAATTTTGATATTTTTCTCTGAACTGTACGATTTGGCGCCTGAAATGTAGGAATTACCTTTCGTTGTGATGTGATAAAACTTACAAGTTCTTTTTGTTATTCTTGACCTAGTTTTTATAGAAAGAAGGTCTAAGATGTTAAATAAAGTCAAAACTAAAGCCTTAATTAGTGTTGGAGCAGTAGCCGCAACTAGCTTTATTCTCATGATGGGATATACTGCTGGTCAACATTCTACTGCTAAACAAAGTCGCAAAGAAATCGAATTGGCTGCAGCTAAACTTGTAGAGGACAAACAAGCAGAAGATAAAGCCAGCATTTTGTCATCGGATACTGTAAAAGAATTTTTGACGCAGTACTATACGAAAGAAAAGCTCGGAGAAAATAATACACGTATTCAACCTTATATGACTGAATCGGCTTATTCTCAAGAATTGTCAAGTCAAAATGATGCTATGAACCAAGTGTATAAGGATTATATTTTGGATTATCATTTTGAAAAAGCAGATATCTTTGTCAATCAGACTACGAATCAAGCCATTGCCATGGTCTCTTATAATGTAACCTATGTATCTGATTTAAAGAATGCCAACCAATCAAAGACTAATCAGACAGAAACAAGAACAGTTAAGTTGTCTTATTCGAAACTACCAGGTAAGTTATTGGTCAATCAAGTACAGGTTTGGAAATCTGGGTTAGATGATTTAGATAAGGCAACTCCTAAAACTTTAGAAGAATCATCATCAATACCATCACTGCCAAATACTACGACAAAATGATGATGTTTTATGAATATAGAGGAATGTAAGCAAATTTCAATTCTTGATGTAGCCAATCGTTTAGGTATTTCCTTTAAACAAGTTTCTAGCCGTGTCTATGAACATCCTGAACACGATTCATTCCGAATTTTTTCAACTACCAATACTTTTAAATGGTTTTCAAGAGATATTCAAGGTGATGTTATTGATTTTGTTCGACTTGTTAAGGGAATTTCCTTTAAAGAAGCTCTAGCTTTTCTTTCTGAAGAACCTTTTCAAAAAGAAGCTGTTCAAGAAAAAAGAGAGAGACCATTTTATTATCCTTTAAAGAGAGTAGAAGATTCTAACTGCAGTCTGGTCAGATATTACTTAACAAAATGTAGAGGAATCTCAGAAGAAATCATAGAAAAGATGATTCAACAAGGTTTGATAGCACAAGCTAGTTGGAAAACAAATGAAACTGTTGAACCTGTTATTGTTTTTAAAAGCTTTGATCATCGTCACAAACTGCAGGCAGCAAGTATACAAGGGATTTATAAGAATCACTCTCTTCCTAGAGAGAGGTTAAAAACGATTCTAAAAGGAAGCCATGGACATGTTGGAATATCCTTTGATATTGGTAAACCAAATAGACTGGTCTTTTGTGAATCGTTTATCGACTTGATGAGCTATTACGAACTTCATCAACAAAGCCTATCAGATGTTCGTTTGGTATCTATGGAGGGATTAAAAAGGTCTGTTGTTGCTTATCAAACTTTACGACTGATAGCTGAAGAAAATCAGAAGTTGGAATTTTTAGATACAGTAATACCTTCAAAGTTATTGCCTTTGTTCAATACAATTCGTGATACCACCAGCTATTTTGATAATCATTCTGATTTATTGACACTGGCAGTAGATTGTGATGATGCAGGTAAAGATTTTTCTGATAAGTTATCTAAATCAGGATTTCCTGTTTTACTGGATTTACCTGATAATGAATATGGGAAAGAAAAAAGAGACTGGAACGATATTCTTCGAGAAAAGAAATCAGATTTACAATTGATGTTCGAGAATGCAAAAGAGACATTGAGGAATCAACCAGTAAGACAAACCTCTCAATGTTTAGAATTGTGATAACAAAATCAAGATGTTTTAGCTAATATTAGAATGAAGGAGGATAGTATATGACCATTATTGAACGCTTAGAAGAAAAGGTCACTAGGCAAGAAAGTAAGGTAGCAAGAGAGACAGAAAAACTAGCTGCTTACAAAGAGCAACTGGAGACAGCGATGTTTGCGACGTTCAAAAGGCGTCAAAGCATCAGTCACATGAGTTTTGAAGAAGCTCTTGATCATGCCTTTGGTAAAGAAAGACAATTCGATGATTCTGAATTTAGAAAGGATGAAATGAGTGAATGACAAAAGATTGGAATTTTAATCAACCATTAGAAAGTAAATCAGAAAATCAAGAAGATCCAGATAAAATTGCGGCCTTATTTGGAAATCATCAAGGAGGTAATGATGTAAATTATGAAGCAGCTTTTCAAAAGCGAAAACAAGCACCTGTGACGGAATCAAATTCTAGTTCTAAACCCAAAATTACAGAGGTTAGAACAGGAAAAGAAACAGATATCACTACAAGTTATCAGCAACATCTTAAAAGGCTGATTGCGGATAACAATAGTGATATTCAAAGTAGTCAAAATAAAATTGAAGAGCTACATACTTTGATTGACACAAAGAATAAAGACAATAAGAAATTGCAGTCCATTTATGATGCGATTTCCGAATTACACTAAGCAGTCCTAATAGGCTGCTTTTTTTGAGAGGTTATAGATGTTTACAACATTTTTTAAGAAAAACCATGACAATGGTGATATATTTAAAAAGCTGATTCATAGATTATCCGATATGTCTGTCCAAGATCTTGAAAAAATAGACCGACTGCTAGATATTATTTTCACTCCAGATCAAGGATTAGAACAACTAAAAACAGAATCAACTTATAGAGAAGAATCTTTGGACAACACATTAAAGGAAGCAAAGAATCAACTTCATAAGGAACAATTGGAAAAGAATTTAGAGAGATTTAGGAAAAACAGTCAATAATGCACCAAAAATGGTGCATTTACTTTTTCTAAATGTTATAATGGTGGTATAAAAATAAAAGGAGTTTGCCATGATTGGAAAGAACATAAAATCCTTACGTAAAACACATGACTTAACACAAGACGACTTTGCCCGAATTGTAGGAATTTCTCGAAATAGCTTGAGCCGGTATGAAAATGGAACGAGTTCAGTCTCTACGGAACTAATAGATATCATTTGTCAGAAGTTTAATGTATCTTATGTCGATATTGTAGGAGAAGATAAAATGCTCAATCCTGTTGAAGATTATGAATTGACTTTAAAAATTGAAATTGTGAAAGAAAGAGGAGCTAATCTATTATCACGACTCTATCGTTATCAAGATAGTCAGGGAATTAGCATTGATGATGAATCTAATCCTTGGATTTTAATGAGTGATGATCTTTCTGATTTGATTCATACGAATATCTATCTAGTTGAAACTTTTGATGAAATAGAGAGATATAGCGGCTATTTGGATGGAATTGAACGTATGTTAGAGATATCTGAAAAACGGATGGTAGCCTAATGGATATCCAAGATTATACTGATAGTGAATTCAAACATGCTCTAGCACGGAATCTTCGTTCACTTACAAGAGGAAAAAAGTCCAGTAAGCAACCTATAGCGATTTTGCTTGGAGGGCAAAGTGGTGCCGGTAAGACTACAATTCATCGTATTAAACAGAAAGAGTTTCAAGGAAATATTGTTATCATAGATGGTGATAGTTTTCGCTCTCAGCATCCATACTATTTAGAACTGCAGCAAGTATATGGCAAAGATAGTGTAGAATACACCAAAGATTTTGCAGGAAAAATGGTAGAGTCTTTAGTAAAAGAATTAAGCAATTTGGGATACAATCTTTTGATTGAGGGAACTTTGCGAACGATTGATGTTCCAAAGAAAACAGCACAACTCTTGAAAAATAAGGGATATGAAGTACAATTAGCCTTGATTGCGACAAAACCTAAGCTGTCCTATCTGAGCACTCTTATCCGATACGAAGAACTTTACGCTATCAATCCAAATCAAGCACGCGCAACTCCAAAAGAACATCATGATTTCATTGTAAATCATCTAGTTGATAATACACGACAATTGGAAGAACTAGCTATCTTTGAAAGAATTCAAATTTATCAACGAGATAGAAGTTGTGTATATGATTCAAAAGAAAATACAACTTCAGCAGCAACCGTTCTTCATGATTTACTATTTGGAGAATGGAATCAAGTGGAGAAAGAGATGCTTAAATCTGGAGAAGAAAGATTGAAAGATTTAACTAATCGAAATGGTTGTTAGAACACAAATTTTAAAGTAAAGTCTACTGATAACTTTTGTTAGTTGTGTGAGGTGGTCGAAAATTTTTTAGAACCAAAAAACGCATAGTCTCAGGTGTTGAAAAACTTGAAATTATGCGTTTTCTTGTGGGAAGATTTACTCCATTTTCTTCAGGAATTGAGATTTTGCCCAGTCTCAAAAGTTCCAATCAATCTCAATAACTCAGAAAAAAGAAGACTGACAAAATATGACTACTTTAAGATGACACTAAAATTTGCTATCAAACTCTAGCATATGGAGTAAGAAATCAAAATTAATGGATAGGTGATTACGGATATAAAATTATAAGACTTGAAACTTTATTTCATAGACTTAATCACTCTTATCCTTCTTAAATTTATAGAGCTCTTCCAAGTAAAAATGAATTTTTTCTTTAATATATTTTAATGATTTGTTATTAGTTATGTCTATAACACCAAACACACTAAAGTGGTTTCTATAAAGCTCATCATAATCAATCTGACTGCCTATGATGATAACTTCTGATTTTTTTGAACTAAATTGGATAGATTTTAAATAGAGTTTCATTTTTTTAGATGTTAGATACCCTGATTTTATGATAAAATAAGTAGAAGATTTATATTTGTAGTTAATCTTATGTCCTTGTAAAATTTTTGTATTCTTTTTAAAGAAATAATATTTTAAATACAGAGATAAAATATAGCCAAATAAAGAGTAGTGTAAAATTTGAATTGTCTTCATAGCTTTCCTTTCATTTGATATTAGTTTATCAAATGAAGATAGATTAGTATTATTGAGTTACTAAAAAGTATCTATTTTATCATGAAATGTCTAAATTAAGAAAATTTCTACCATTTGAGATAGTATAGAAACCATTTGAGATTTTTATAATTTAATTTCCATCATTCTGATAAGATTAAACTGATAGAAGGAGGCTAAATATGAAAGACTACATTTTATATCAAAATAGAGCTATCGTAAAGGTACCACTCTCTAAAATTTATTATGTTACAACTCACCCAACAAAAGCTCATGCTGTTCTTTTTGTTACAGCCGAAGGGAATTTTGAAGCTTCAACCTCACTAGCTAAAATCGAAGAGGAAAGTCCAGAAGAACTTATTAGATGCCATAGAAAGTTTCTTGTGAATAAAGATAAAATAGCAGGATTTAATCATGAGACAAGAACGATTATGTTTATGGATGATAGAGTATCAGACATCGCTTGTTCTAGAAGACACTTTACAATATTAAAAAATCAGTGGAAAAATATATAGGAGTGAAGTAGTGAATATTTTTATACTAGAAGATAATTTTTTACAACAGACTAGAATTGAAAATGTTGTCAAAAAAATTTTGGTGGATAATAAGATTGAGTATAGGCATTTTGAGGTTTATGGAAAACCTCAACAGCTTTTAGAGGACATTTCAGAGAGAGGAAATCATCAATTATTTTTACTTGATATTGAAATAAAAGATGATGATAAAAGAGGATTAGACGTTGCTAGAGAAATTAGAAAACTTGATTCTCAAGCAGTGATTGCTTTTGTAACATCACATTCTGAGTTTATGCCTGTATCTTTTGAATATTTAGTATCAGCTATTGATTTCATTGATAAAGAATTACCTGAACCATTATTTATCAAACGAATTGAAAATGTTATTTCAAGTGTTACCGATAATCAAAGAAGAACAGTATCTGAGGACTCTTTTATATTTACAGGATCCAAAGCTCAAATTCAACTCCCTTTTAAAGATTTATTGTATATTGAAACATCAACAATTGCTCATAAGTTGACTCTCTATTCAAAACGAGACATAGTTGAATTTTATGGACAATTGTCAGATATTCTTAAACAGGAACCACGTTTATTTCAATGTCATAGATCATTTATCGTAAATCCTTATAATATATCTTTAATTGATAAAGAAAATCGGTTAGTTCATTTTCAGAACGGATCCTCTTGTATTGTCTCTAGATTAAAAATTCGTCCACTTATGAAAGCTATCGAAAGACTTCATGACTAAGGAGATTTAGATGATATTTTTACTAGATATTATAGGTGTTTTTCTATTATTATGTATCCATTCTAAGGTTGTAGATGAGAGATTAAACCTAAAAAAAGTAGTAGTATCCATTATTCTGTACTATCTTTCAACATTACTATTTATTGTTGTATTTGAATCAACTGCATTTTATTCTTTTGGGTCATTATTAATATATCCTACCTTTTTTATCCTATATACTTTGTCTATTGGTAAATTAAGAAATAAGGTCTCTTTATTACTTTTTTACTCATTATTTCCACTTGGATTTTGGGATGTCATCAAAAATTTTTTAGGTTTCTTTGTAATTTATAACATTCCAATATTGAATAGACTATATGAAACTAATCTAGGAATAATGATTTTCTCTTTATTAGCTGAAATTATTGTGTTTTTTCTTATTAGTCTCTTTCAATATAATTTTAGTCATTTAAAAATAAAGAACTTGGATAGAAAAACAAAATTTATCTTAATTACTGCGGATATTTTAATGCTTACTTATTTTATCTTACCGCCTTATATGAACTACATTGATAAAATAAGCCAGGATAGAATGTTAGATTATAAAGAATTATTGACAGCAGTTTACTTTTTATTGTTTATTTGTTTTATTAATCTCTTGGATAGAAAATTACTTCAAGAATTACAGGAGCAAGTTGTTTTACAAAAAGAAATTCAATTGCAAAATCTTAGCAATTATAGTCAACAAGTTGAAGGGCTGTATCAAGAAATTAGAAGCTTTAGACATGATTATGTTAATATTTTGTCAAGCTTAAAAATAGGTATAGATCAAAAAGATATTAATCTGGTTTCTCAAATTTATGATAGTGTTTTAAAAAACTCTGGTGAAAAATTAAAAGGTAAACGTTTTGATGTGGCACAACTAAGAAATATCAATGATTTGGCGCTAAAGAGTTTACTATTATCTAAGTTATCGGAGGCCCAAAACTTATCTGTTCCAGTTTCCCTGGAGATTAGTGAACAGTTCTCTATAAAAAATATGGAACAAATTGACTTCTTAACAATTACTTCTATCTTGTTAGATAATGCTATAGAGTCCGCAGCAGAGGGAGGAATAGCAGTTTGTTTCCTTGAAGATAGAGAATGGAATAAATTAGTCATGATTGTTAAAAATTCTACTTTAGAAAGAGAGATCGAACTGAGAGATATATTCAAGCGTGACAATTCTTCAAAAGGAGTAGGACGGGGTATAGGATTGGCCAATGTTCGAAGAATCTTAAAATCTTATCCAAATGTATGTTTGAAAACCACAAGTAAAAATTATGTCTTTACACAGATCTTGGAAATAGAACTTTAAAAGAGTCGCCATTCTTAGGATATTCTATAGAATATTTTAAGGGGGACTCTTTTGTTATAGCTTTATAGACATTTAAATGTGAAATAGTTCTAGTTTAAAAATTAGATTTTTAAACATATTTTCTATATAAAAAGTTTCACAATAATATTATATACTTCTATATGAAATTTATAATACGTTTTAATTTATCAATATTATTAATTGTTTTATAGTTAACATAGGTATCTTGGTTAAACAATTTCATGGGAATCACTTCCTCATTTACTTGAACGATTTTATGTTCGGAGAACACTTGACGGAAATAAGCGTACAATGTTATCTTCATGAGCATAGTTGGATGAAAGGCAGTATAAGAGGTCTCTTCCAGTAACACTTAGTTAGGGATACTGTCTATAAAGAGGATGATCATTCTCGATTCGTGAGTTGTTGGAATATCGTAGGCAAGATTTACTTCTAAACTTAATTGATTTGTGTTATAATCTTTATACATTGTAATGGATTTATAATTGTTTTTTCTTATTTTAATTATAAATCATGATATCAAAAAAAACGAGCATTTCCTCAATTCAGAAATGCTCGTTTTTTTGATAGTTAAAAGTGATTTTTGCCCAGCTTCACTAACTAGTTCTCACGACAGATGCTAGCTGATAAAAAACTACTACAGTTGACAAATAGTCAATTATGTTTAATGTTTTTTTGTCTATAATTAAAGGTTTGACTAGTTAAGAAATCGAGAATATCTGTGCTTGTTAAGCATAAGATTATCAAAATCTTTCCAGAGGTTTCCTCCATAAATCTTTAACAGATCTTCAGAACTTATTGTTGGAAATTTTTTTAGAGATAATTGTTTTTTGTCCATTATTTAGACCTCCTTCGTTTATATCCTAATTATAAATAAAAGATTTAAAAAAATTTTTGAAAATCCCAAAAGGTACCTATATGATTATAAAGTGTTATCTATAAGTTATTGAGGATTTTGTCTTTATAGTAATCAAAGTAAGTTTTTTTTGCAATGATACTCGTTACTTGGCCTTGTAAACCATATTGTATGATGTTACTGTCTTTATCTGGTAGTTGGGCTAGTGCAGTCACTTTAAAAAGATTTCCTTGTTCAGTTTTTGTTGCTGTTCTATCAATAGAATTTATTTTCCCAATTATTGTGATGCTTTGATTTCCGATTTTTTCTAGTTTAAGACGTGCGACCTGATCTTCTTTAAGTAAAGGGACATACTCAGAAGTGACATAGTAAGTGATAAGTACCTCTTTAGTTTCTTGAATATTGGGGTAAATTTGGGCGATTTCACTACCGTTTGGAATTAGAGTTTTTCCATCAAATTCACTATTTAAATGAATGATTCCTGTACCTGGGGATTTAATAGTATTGTGTTCAAAGTTAACATTTGCTTGCCCAAGTTGAGCTGTTAGCTCTGTGATTTGTGTTTCAACAGTTGTCAGCTGTTGAGATGCCGATTGTAGAAATTGGGTTCGTAGGACTTCTACTTTGGTTCCTAAACTACTATCGTAAGTCGCAACACTTCCTGTACCTGCTCGTTGAATATTAAGACTAGCGATAGAGGATTTTAGACTTGAGATACTCTGATTAATTTGAGAAAGATATTGATCATCTAATCCTTGCTGAGATTGTTGCTGGGATTGGACTAAGTAGGAATTTAAAGTAGCTTTGTGTGGATTGCTAGCCGACAAACTCGAACTTTTATTAGTGATAGCTTGACTAAGTTCCTCATACTCTGCTATTTGTTTGTAGATATTATTGATTTGTTTCTCTATAGCAGTGGCGGTATTTCCTGCTAAAGCTAGTTGATTATTAACCTCTGCATTGGTTTTAGAGATACCTAACTCTATATCTTGAGATTGTGTGATAAAGTTGTTAAAGGTATTAATATAACCGAACTCATCTTCTCCTGTAAAGAGGTTATTTCCTTGTGACAGGCTTGCTTTTAGAGTCTCGATTCCAGTTTTTTGCCGATTTAGGGTAGCTAGCTGTTTTTCAAGAGCTTGTTTTTGGGATTTCTCCATTGTTTCAGCGTATTTGATAACGACGTCATCTTTTTTGACCAATTGGTTATTGGACAGATTATTAGTTGTTATGGTGTTATTGCTAGTTGATTGAATTGAAGCGATGACTTGAGTTGGTGTAATCTCTCCTCTCGATGTGACGGTGACTTCTTTTTGGGCAAATAGAGAGAAGATAATCAAGAAACTTAGTAATAGGACTAATGGGACAATTAAGAGTGTCGCAAAATTATGGTAGCGGCGCTGATAAAATTCTGCACTTTTAAATAGCTTTGGGTTCATGATAAGTCTCCTTATTTGCTAAATAGATAATGATAGAAACCTTGTTTGGTCATCAATTCTTGATGAGAACCAGTCTCTATAACTTTCCCTTGGTTAAGGACAATGACTTGATTAGTTCGTTCAGATATACTAAGACGATGGGCAACAAAGATGATGGTCTTGTCAGTCATGGCCATCAAATTTTCAATAACCTTTTTTTCAGTTAAAACATCAAGTCCGCTGGTTGCTTCATCAAGAATAAGAACATGAGCTTTAGTCAGTAAGGCTCTAGCCAAAGCAATCCGTTGTTTTTGACCACCTGATAATCCAGCTCCATCTGATAGTTCTGTTTGGTATCCCATAGGCATTTGTTCGATGTCTTGGCGAATTTCTGCTATCTCACAGGCTTTGATAATATCTTCTTGACTAATCATTTGATTAGCTCCCAAGGTCAGGTTTTCTAAGATTGATCCACTAAAAATATAAGCTTGTTGAGGTAGGTAGTTGATGTGTTGTCGAAGAACCTTTTTATCAATCATTTTGAGATCATTGTTGTTAATAGTGATTCGTCCCTTGTAAGGTTCAAAGAAGTTGACAATCATTTTAGCCAAGGTCGTTTTCCCTGATCCGCTAATTCCCACTATACTGACCTTATCACCTTGTTTGATAGTTAGATTTATGTTATTTAGGGTGTCGCGTCCAAAACCATATTTATATGAAATGTCTTCAAAACAAATATCACCAGCCAGAAACTGTGAATCGGTTAAGGTCTGAGTGTTTTTGAACTCAGATTCGACTAAGTAAACTTCATTAAGACGATTGTTGGCTACCTTTGCAGACTGAAGTTTTGTTTGGAGGTTAATGATATTTTCCAAGGGATTAGTAAAGTAAGATAAGAGTGTGTTAAACGTAATCAATTGTCCAATGGAAATTTTACCTGTCATAACTATTTGAGCACCAAACCACAAAATAACAATATTCAGTATGAGTTGAGCTCCCTGTTTAAGGCTACTTTGTAGGATAGAATATTTACTAAGTTTAAAAGATTTGTCCAAATAATCCACAAACTCGCTATCAATCTTCTGGTATCGAGTTTCTTCACTAGTTAGGGATTTGATAGTTTCTACACCATTGATATCTTCAATAATAGCAGAGCTTACCATGGAATTGCTCTGCATGACATCATTATTCATCTTCTCAAAGGGCTTCATAAAAGCAAAAATAATGATGATGTAAATAGGAACTGAAATCAGTGAAATAAGGAAGAGGTTAGTGTTTTGTACCAAGAGTACACTACCAATAATGATCAAGATAGAGACATCAAGGAAGAGTGACAAAATCGTCGAAGCTAGAGCGTCAATGATTGAATTGGCATCTGTAAAACGAGAGATGACCTCACCAGTTCGCCGTGTCGCAAAGAAAGACATGGGGAGTTCAAAAATGTGGCGAATGTAAGAAAGAATAACATCAATACTTAATCGCTGACTAAGTACAGTTAAGAGGTAATCTCGTGAGAAACTCATCATCTGTTGCAGGATATAGGTGATAATCAGGCCAATGGAGATAATACCTAGGGTTGATTTCATCTGATTAGGAATGTATTCATCTAAAATCCCTTGAAGGTAGTAAGAGCCACCAATATTGATAAGAGTCACCAAGAGACTAGCTAACACGATATAAAAAATAAGTGAGCGTTGCCTGAAAATTAATGGGAGAAAGCTCATCAATCCATTTTTTTTATCCTTATGAGGTTTATAGCTGGGAGCTGGAGCCAGAAAGATAGCTACACCTGTCCATTCAGAAGCAAATCTCTCCTTGGTCATTTTTGTTACTTTGACATTAGGGTCAGGATCACCAATGATAAGATGGTCTTTTATATTTTTATAGACAACGTAGTAGTGTTGTAGTTTGCCCTCTTTATTAACATGAACGATAAAAGGATAAGGTATGTCTTCCATTTCAAAGAGGCTTATATCCGCTTGAATGGCTCTTGTTTCAAAACTCATTTCTTTGGCTGCTTTGACGATACCAAGAGCGGTCGTTCCTTCTTTATTTGTTTTAGCTAGTTCTCGCAAATGAGCTAAGGAATAGTCAGAACCATAAAACTTGGCAATAGACGCTAAAGCGGCAACTCCACAGTCCCTAGCGTCTATTTGAGGGATAAAGGTCCGTTTGTAAGATGTCATTTGTCAAATCCTTTCTTTTTATTTACAAGACTATTATGACAAAAAATAGGTAGAAAAATTGTTCAAATCTTAAATGGCTCATATAATATCTTGAATGGTGTTTTTGATTTTGAAAATTAGTTAACACCATTTTTAACGGCATATTTTTAATCATGAATGGTTACAAATTATGAAAAAAATACGTTTCGTGATGAAAATCGTACATTTAAAGACTTTACGGTAAAACTCGTGTTTTCTCTGGTATACTAAACTTGTCAAGATTGCAATCCGACAAAAATAATTAATATTAATACGGAGGTATTCCTCATGGAAACAAAAACAACGACTCAATTTGATGTTTTGGATACTGAAATGCTGGCTAGCATTGAGGGAGGAACTGATTGGGGAACAGTAGGAAAAGGAGCTGTCTATGGAGCAGGTATCGGAGTTGCTATGTGTGGGGTAGGAGGACTCCTTACTGGTGGTTCCACATGGGCTATGACTGCTGGCTGTGCTTGGGCTGGAGCTAAAATTGGTGGTTCTATTACTGCAATTGCTGATAATATTTGGTCATAGAAGGGAATAGAAATTATGTTTAATTACAAAATAGTAGATAATCAAGAATTAAGTAATATTTCTGGAGGTGGATTGGGAGGAGATGTACTTGTAGGAGCCTTGTCGGGTGCATTTCAGGCAGGACAATCTTGTATTGCTGGAGGCCCCCAAGCTTACTTTATTTGCGCAGCAGGAGGCGCTATAGTAGGTGGCTTTGTAGCTTATGGATTGAGACCACCAAAATAGTTTTAAAAAAGAATGAGTGTTAATATGTTAAATGAAACTATGATTCAGCTTATACTCATTGCAATTTGTTGTGTGTACATTATTTTTAACACCAAGGCTGATAAAAACCAAAAGAGAGGATATCGTACAGCTTTGTACCTTTTCGTTATGGCTGGTATTATATCCTATATTATGAATTATTTGAACTGGTTAGATTTTTTCTTACTGATAACTCCGATAATGTGCCTATTTAAATTTGAAGATCAATGGAGTTAGCAACGTTTGACACTTCAATAGGTTATTAGCTATCCTTTGGCTCATTGTCAACTGTAGTGAGTTGAAGAAAATCTAAGATCGAGAAAGGACGAATTTCGTCCTTTCTTTTTTGAGGTACGACGGGCATGTCGTATATCTGAGGTGTAAGTCCTCGGTGGGCACCTGCTACCGGTGAACCCAATAGCGATTCTCAAGCCTGACTATCGTGAGGTAGCGGGAAGAAGAAGGCATAGCGAAATCGTGGCTTAAAGAACAGGAATGTTATAGTAAGCCATATTTAGGGAATTAAGTAAATCTTCCAACAATAAAACGAATGGCATAGATTTTTTTCAACAACTGATATTTTGAACTTTTCTCAGATTCTTATTTTTAATCTTGAATGGTTTAAAAATTATGAGAAAAAACATTTCATGATGAAAATCGCACATTTGAAGTTCTTGTGGTAATATTTTTTTGTGTTATGCTATACTGAAGCTGTCAAGGTTGCAACTCGACAAAACAAAAAATATTTATCCTTGAACTAGCTTCTCAAGGGTAGACAGAAAAATCTAACTTTGAGGGTTAGTACACAAAAGGAGGGGTTTACCATGGATACAAAAGCAACAGAACATTTTAATACAATTAACTCTAATTCCCTTGCTACTATTAAAGGTGGAGGAAAAGGCGTTTGTAAATTCGTTATGGAATGAGCAAATGGTTATTCTTGCCGATATCCAGATGGAGAATGGGGATATATTGTCACTAAGAGTAATTTTGAGGCAACGAAAGATGTAATAGTTAATGGTTGGATATCATCATTAGGAGGCAGTTATTTTCTTCGAGGCTATAGAGGATGATTCATGAATAAAAAAACAGAAGAAATTCTCAACAAGGTTTATAATTTGATTTTAGATCCAGAGATTCGTCAAAACGAACGAGATATTTTATTACATTATAAAACTCGATTAGAGAATACAAAAAATGAGCAGAGAGTTGTCATGGAGTTGGCAGAAGCTCTTCGCCAACAAGCTGTTAGTAGTATTCATAGTCATAAATCATTGAGTCCAAAGACTGCAACATTTTATAAAGAAATTGCAGCATATGGACAATTGAGTAAAAATCTAGCTCAAGGATTAATTTCTTTGGGGATAACGATATAAGTAAAAATGAGTATAATAAACTCATCTAGCTTTTAACAAGATGAAACAATTCATATAAATGTAAGGAGGTATTCATGATGAATACAATGGTGAAACAATAGGTATTATGATGTATTACAGAGATGTATTACAGAGATGTTTTTAGAGAATATAAAAGATATTAAAATCATTTCAAATTAGTTAAATTTCATAATCTTAATTTAACTAATTTGTATAACATAATAATCAAAGAGGCTGGGAAAAGTCTTTAAAATCAGAAAAACGCATATTATCAGGCATTGAACAATCTTGATATTATGCGTTTTATTGTAGTGAGATTCACATTATTTTTCCTAAAAATGAGTTTTTGACTAGCCTAATTATTTGGGTACGACGAGCAGGTCAAGTATCTCATCTGAGGTATAAGCTCTCCATGAGCACCCTCTACTGGTGAGTTAAATAGTTACTCGTAAGCAGGATAATCATGAGGTAGTAGGAAGAGGGAGGGATAGTAAGTCATGTATAGTAGATGAGGGATTTCAGAACTCTAAAGTTCAAATAGGTATATGTAAATCACGAGAGTAATGAGGAAAGATGTACAACTTATATATTGAGGTGAGATTCTGATGATAGCTGAAAGCATAGTAACAACGAAACATGAGAAGTCAGTCAATCCTATAATAGTCAGGATGATTCTATAATGGAAGTGGAGCGAAAAATACCATTTCAGTATAATATAGCTACCTTTTAGGATTTGCTTAAAAATTTAGTTTTAAAATGTGTAAAATAAAATTATCAATAAAAAAGGAGCCACATTATGAAGAAGTATTTATTACAATCTTTATTAGTTAGTACCGTAGCGTTAGTTACCATTAGTCCGAATCTTGTTTTGGCTGAGAGTGCTGAAACAAAATTTTCTGATACAGTGCCATCAGCCTTAAATTTAGAACCAGCTGTTACAGAAAACACTAGAGAATCTTTAACTGAACAAAAGTCTAGCGATAGAGAAAATGAAAGTAACGTTCAGCAATCGACGAAGGAAATTACTAAGAAAGAAACTGATAACGTGAACTCAGTAACATCTGAAGAATACGCTTCAAATGTGTCTGATTTTAATAAAATTAGTATTGCTGAAGTTCATCAGATATTCACTTCAGAAGATTCGGAACATACTTTATATTTTGGAAGAGGGACATGTTATCATTGTCGTGAATTTTCTGGAGTATTGAAAGAGTTTAATATGCTGATTGATAAAAAGTTAGAATATTACGATATAGATGGTGAGGATTTTGATGATTCTGCTAAAGAGTTCATTTTTAAAACAATCGGTATTCCTGGAACGCCAACAATTATTTATTTTAAAAATGGTAAAACTATTTCTGGTTGGGTTGGTGGAGGAATAACTGCACAACAACTTTACGATTATCTCTATTTTGGAAAAACTGATGAGAAGCCGAAAAGAGAATTTGAAAATGATAATAAAAATATTATAAATCCAAAGAATTCAATGCAAACTATGGATATTAAAGAGGATACAGTTAAAATTAAAACAATTACAAATCAAATCCCTAAAGATATTCCACTATCTGACGAAAATTTACAGAAAAAGATTGTAGTTAAATCACAAGATACTTTTGGAAAGACTATTGAAAATATAGAGGATAATTCTAAAGATAGTGTGGTTGGTGTTAAAAATCAGGAGAATCCTGAACTACTTTACAGTAAATTTAATGAATATAAATCAGATTTTATAGCATCAACTAATTTTAAAAAAATAGAATCGGAAGTAAAAAATTTACCCCAAACAGGAGAAGAACAATCGATTAACTTTGTTCGTTTAGGAATCGCCTTATTTATTACTGGAATTCTTATAATAAGTAGTCATTTAAATACTAAAAATGAAGTATAAGATCATAAGAGTATAGTAACCTACTGGAAATAGATCACATTAGATATTTATGAGAAACAATGTAGATAATCTTTTTACCAAATTTTCAAAATAAAAATAAGTAAATAAATTGAGAAATTTACCTAAGTAGGAAATAGATTTCTCAATTTATTTTATTGTGGGAGGATTTGATTCGCTTTTACAGTAATTAAGTTCATTTATCAATCTCTTTTTATTATATTTAAGAATATTTGAAGACAGCATTTTAGAAAACAATTATGGAGTTTTAATACGGAGTATAGTATAAATGCTGATTCAAAGTGAGGTTTTGTATGTTTGTTGCTTTTGTTGAGTATAAAATCTATTAACTAAGATTGAACTATAAAAATCAACTTGAGATGAAGTGAATTGTAGACATTGGAGATGTCTCTTACTCGATTTCAGAATGAATCGCTGATACAGGATTAAAAGAACTAAGTATTTCTTTTTGTTTTGAATGAGATACGTGAGTATAGATTTGTGTGATTGATATAGAACTGTGTCCAAGAATTTGTTGAATGTATTTGTCTCTATCGTTATAAAGACAGTCCCTTTGATGATGAGAGAAATTATGAGTGTTGACTTGTCTGCTATGGTGAATACTAACATTTATCTGTTGACTACTTTAGAAGAACTGGAGCGTTACAGAGACTACTTGGATGGTATTTAGAGCATACTAGAAAACACCAGAAAATCGGATAGTAGCTTAATGAGTTTTTATGATATAGTGAGGAGGAGTTTGCCCGTACCTTAGCTTGCAATATTCACACACTGACGAGAGGAAAGAAAATGAGACAAAATCCAGTAGCTTTCTTTCGTGGCGAACTAGAAAGAAAACTATCCATTGAACACTTCTACAGGAAAACGTGTCACAACCTTATCATGAGATTGTTGTGTTTGAAGTAATTCCCCTGCGTACTCATCAACCTTATCTTAATTTTTTGAAGAGAACTGAAGATAGGGGCATAATCTTGTATTCTGATTTAAAATAGATTGTTGGAACATCAGGTGTTCTTGCAAGAGTAGAAAGATTTTTTTGATTTGGATTGGATTTCCCCATTTCCCACTTGTTGTATGAAGCTCTATTGATTTTTAATAGGTTGGAGAGTTCAGTTTGGGTATTCTACGTTCTTTAAGACGAATACTAGAAAACATAAGATAAAACTCCAGTTACTTTATTATGCAACAATTATGTCAAAAATTTTTCAAGATGTAAGGAAGAGATATATTTAAGGAGTTATTGGTTATTAAAGGTAGTGATTAAGTACAATTTATCACTAGTGTGATATAATTTTATTGAGCATGTTATGCTAATCGATGTTAGGAGATATGTATGATTTCTAGGATAATTTTACAAAATTTTAAACGTTATAAAAGAGTTGATTTTATTTGTAACTCAGAAGTTAACATTTTCGTTGGAGAGAATGGTGCAGGAAAGTCGACGTTATTGTATGCTGTTGGATTAGTGCTGAGTGGAAGTCATAGTCAGATTGAGAGAAGTAGTTTGGCTAGTATCATTAATCAAGAAGCGATTTTAGATTTTATGGGAAGAAAGGATATCAATCAGCTTCCTGAGGCCTTTGTCGAAATTTATTTTGATGAATTATGTACTGAAATTTCCTCTAACTTCAATATTGAAGGAAAGCATAACTCTCAAAAAATCAAAGCTTTTGGACTTTCATTAAAAATAATTCCCGATCAAGATTATATATCTGAAATTACTTCTGTCTTAAATGATAGTAACTGGACAGTCTTTCCATTTGAGTTCTATAAAGTTGAATTTTTGACATTTTCAGGGAAACCCTACTCCTCGTATAATAAACCGTATAAGTTTCTACATTCGATAATAAATACAAGTCTTATTGATACACAACAAGAAATTCAAAAACGCATCCATGAGGTGTATTTAGAAAATATATCAGCTGAAAATAGAGCAAAAGTTAATCATCAATACAGGATAAATTCATTTAATTTTTTAAAGACTTTAAGGAATGATGAACTGTTGAAGGAGAATGCTTCAGAATTCCAACTTCATTTTGACGAATCAGAAAATTCATTTAGAAATTCAGTATCAGCTGTAAAAAATGGTGTAGATATAAAAAATTTAGGGCAAGGAGAAAAAGTATTATTAGGTGTTGAAAATGCATACAGTCATCTCAAGGAAACGGTTAAAATACTACTTATTGAGGAACCTGAGAATCATTTGAGCTTCCAAAACCTCCAAAAATTAGTTAGAATGCTAAGTTCAAAAACAGGTGTTCAGGTTTTTATTGGGACTCATTCAAATATGATTGCTTCAAGATTGGGTGTAGACAATCTTCTTTTTTTAGATAATGGTCAGATATCTAAACTTAAAGGTTTGAAAAAAGATACTGTAAGATTTTTCAAAAAATCTACTAATCAAAATTTATTGAACTTCTCTCTAGGTAAGAAGATAATTCTTGTTGAGGGGAATGCTGAGTATATTTTAGTAGAGAAGTTTTTCGAAATACTCCACTCCAAAAAGCCTGAAGAATTTAATGTATCAATTATTTCTGTAGATGGATTAAGTTTTGAGAGGTATTTAGAAATTGCAACCAACTTTACTGATAAAAAAGTAGCAGTTATAACGGATAACGATGGTGATTATGAAAGTAAAGTACAGTCAAAATATAGTTCTTATCAACAATTCCAGAATATAAAAGTTTCCTCTGATTTAGATAATGCTAATCGAACATTTGAATTATGTATTTATAATAATAACAAGGATTTGTTAGATTCTTTTGGTTTAACTAAATCTAAAGATTTATTAGTATATATGCTTAGGGAGAAGGCTGAATTTGCATTGCGATTACTAGAAAAAATGGAAACTGATCATAGAAGTGACGAATTTATTATACCTGATTACATTAAAGAGGCGATTGAATGGATAATAAAAGATTAATTCATGCCGTTGCTGGAAGTGGCAAAACAACTAAAATAATTGAAAGTATTAATCCTCAAAAAAGAAATCTTATACTTACGTATACAGAGACGAACCAGAATACAATCAGAGAAAAGTTGATTGACAAGTTTGGATTCATCCCTGAGTCTACTTTTATTTTTGGTGTTTTTGAGTTTCTATATAGTTTTTGCTTAGTGCCATATTTAGGGAAACGACCAAAAGGAATAAATTTTGATTATGAGCCTCAATGGAAATTTGATAACACTACAATAGATAATACTGGAAGAATTGTTCAGAATCAACTTTCTAAATCTCTATTAAGGGGTTCATTAATTTATAAGAGGAAAGAGATTGGATTTGATAATTCATATTTGGATAGAATTGATAAATTTTTTGATTGTATTTATGTAGATGAGTGTCAGGATTTTGAATCAGATGATTTTGATTGGCTTTTAAGTTTAAGTAATCTTAATGCAGAAGTATTTTTATTTGGAGATTTTTATCAAAAAACCTTTAGTACTTCAAGGCGAGCTAATAAAGGAAAAGGGATCCATTCGAGTTTTGAAAATTGGTTAAAAGTTCTTTCTGATTCAGGATATGAAATTGATTTATCGAGTTTGTCAAAAAGTTATCGTTGTCCAAAAATAGTTTGTGACTTTATTGTTGATAATTTAGCTATTGAAATTTTATCACAACGAGAAGAAAAGCTTTCTGCCGAAATTATTCTCATAGATTCAAAGGATAAAATAGAATCAATAATGACAAATGATAATGTTATGAAACTTTTTTATCAAAAATCTTATGAATATGATTGTAAAAGTCAGAATTGGGGTGATAGTAAAGGCTCTGAATATGAAAATGTTTGTATAGTATTAAATCCAACAACATATAAATTATTCGCAGCCAATCATTTGAATGAACTTTCTTCACAAACTAAAAGTAAATTTTACGTCGCGTGTACACGTACGAGGGGGAACTTATATTTTGTAAAGCAATCTGATATAGAAAAATATAGGAAGTTGATGTAAGGGAAATATCAAATTAGGAGAGAATATGAGAATAGTTAAAAATTTATTTATAAAAAGACCAATGAAATGGCAGTATATTATATCACTTGTTTTGGAGATTCCAATTCTTATTTGCTTTGTCAGTAATATTCCACAAGTCTTGTTGCATTGGGGTGTAAAGATAAGTTATATAATAATTTCTTTTATATACTATATAATAAATCGTGGAGACATGAAATATTATTTTATTTCTTTATCTGATCAGTTAAATAAGAAATATTCTCCAACATTTTGGAAATGTTTTTTAAGTTCGCTACTTACAAGTACTAAGTATATTTTTATGGGATTTTTTTTCCAAGCAATATTACAAAGTTTATTTGGGGAGATAATTATACCTGGTATAGGAATTTCAGCTTATAGTTTTCCATTCTTAGTAGTAATGTGTTTTATTTTATCGAAGATTTTATTCGATATAGCTAGGAAGCCCCCTGTGTATCTTTTGAGCTATCTGACAATTCCTTTGTTTACTTTTTCTTTAGTAGGAATAGAAAAATCTTTGTTAAGTTGGACCTTTGTATCTCTCATTTTGATAAGTATAGTTCCTCAATTTATAAGTGAAGATATAAAAAAAATATTATCAAATAATTTTTTAGAAAATTTGTTCGGAACTCAACAAGATATAAACTCCAATTTTGAAAAAGAATTTTTAAAATTAAAATATAAAATTTATATTTTTGTTCCTTTCTTTTATATTGCACTAATCGTATCTGAGAAGGTAATATATACAAATGGTTTTAATTATTTATTCAATTATATATTTGATAGACAGGATGATTTACAGAATATAAGTTATTTTTCTACAACTAATGTTATAATCACCTTAATAAAAGTGTTTCTTATTTTGTATCTTCTTATTCCTTATTTTGAATATAGCGACTTCATTATCAATAAAATAGCTAAGTTTTTGATAATGAAAATTGAAAGAAAAAGTGGTAATGTTGAATATAATGGTATCTATAATAGAGTAAGCTACACAAAAAAAGAATGGATAATTGATAATTCAGATTTTTATAGTGGCTACAAGGGTTTATTTTTTAACAATAAAGAAAGGTGCTATTATTTATCTAAAAATAATATATTAATCTCAAACAAAAAGAAAAAGATAAGAATTAAACCCATTACTGAAGAAATTTTTAAAGTAGAAGACAATTATTATGTTAGTTATAAGTCAGATATCTTAAAAAAGCTTTCTAATATGAAAAAAGTAGATGGTTTTAGACTACTAAATAAGCCTGACCATGCTGTATTACTTTTTCCTTTAACGGTAATTATATTTGTTTTATTAGGTGCTTGGTTTTTTTAGCCACATTTTCATAATAGTTTTAGAGGTTATTACAGTAAAATAGACTGTGGTATCGCAATTCAGTCGATCGGACTACAAATTTATGGTGATACAGTTTTTGTAGACGGAGCAATATATAAATTGAATGCAGTTACAATGCAGATATTAGATAACCCAAAAAACGTGGTAGGTACATTTGATAAAAAAGGTATTGTCATAAAAAATAAGACAGGGAAAGATTCTTATTATATAAAATATTAGTTACTAATTTTTAACTACTCTGTAGTGTTTAAGTGGATTGTTATGAGAGCTTTTGCTCTCTTTTTTCATGTGATAACTTCTCCAATTATCCTCTGCTATACTTTTCTAAGCATGTAGAAATCTAGTTAAGATTCTTCAATGGGGGTTTGGGGGCGTGCCACCACATTTTCATATCGTTTGTTTTTTGAACCGTAAGGTTTGAAATGGCAGGCGATATGATTTTTGGGATATTGTGGACACAATATCTGAGCTCGCAAAGACCGAACAAGAACCAAGTGAGGTCTTTAGAAAGCGTACTGACAATGTGAGGTAGACTTACCTTGTCAGACAAGTAAAATGTTGAAGGGATATCAGAATGGGACAAGAAATTAAGTCAATCCGAAAGCAATTTAGAATTACGAGACAAGAAGAAAAACAGATAAAAGAAATGATGAGAGAACAAAAAGTGGATAGTTTCTCAGAATTTCTTCGTCAAAATTTATTGAAAAAGAATTATCAGGATAGAATTTTTGAAAGTTGGTTCTCCCTTTGGCAGTCTCAAAAGTTTGAACAGATTAGTCGAGATGTGTATGAAGTTCTGGTTGTCGCAAGAGAAAATCATCAAGTGACTCAAGAGCACGTCTCAATCTTATTGACTTGCGTTCAAGAATTGATTGCAGAAGTGAATCAAGTGCAGCCACTCAGTCGTGAGTTCCGTGAAAAATATATGGGTTAGGAGGATGTAATGGTTTATCGCTATCGTACCAATCTCAAAAAAGTATTTCTAACTGATCCAGAATTACACCAATTGAATGAACGAATTGCTAAGAGCAATTGTCAAAATTTCTCAGTCTATGCCAGAAAAGTTTTGCTTAATCCTAATATGTCATTTGTCACGATTAACACTGATACTTATGACCAGTTAGTTTTTGAATTGAGACGGATTGGAAATAACATCAATCAAATTGCGCGTGCGATTAATCAAAGCCATCTGATTTCTCAGGACCAATTACAAGAATTGAGTAAAGGAGTCGGAGAGTTAATTAAGGAAGTGGACAAAGAATTTCAAGTGGAGGTGAAAAGACTGAAGGAGTTTCATGGTAGTTACTAAACACTTTGCGACGCACGGAAAAAAATATCGTAGGCGTTTGATTAAGTATATCCTCAATCCCGATAAAACAGATGATTTGAAATTGGTATCTGATTTTGGCATGAGCAATTACTTGGACTTCCCTAGTCATGCAGAAATGGTAGAGATGTACAATGTCAACTTCACCAATAATGACAAGTTGTACGAATCTAGAAACGACCGACAAGAAAAACACCAACAAACTATTCATGCTCATCACCTCATTCAATCATTTTCTCCTGAAGATAATCTGACACCTGAAGAAATTAATCGTATTGGTTATGAGACCATGATGGAATTAACAGGAGGTCGCTTTAAGTTTATCGTAGCGACTCATACAGACAAAGATCATACCCACAACCATATCTTAATCAATGCCATAGACAGTAATTCAGATAAAAAATTGATATGGAATTATGCCTTAGAACGAAATTTACGTATGATTTCAGACCGTATTTCTAAAATGGAGGGGGCGAAAATTATTGAGAAGAGTTTTTCTTACCGTGACTATCAAAAATATAGGCAGTCTAGTCATAAATTTGAATTAAAGCAACGTCTTTATTTTTTGCTGCAGCAATCTAAATCGTTTGATGATTTTTTAGAGAAAGCAAAGCAGTTGCATGTTCAGATTGATTTTAGTCAAAAGCATAGCCGTTTTTTGATGACAGATAGAACGATGATAAAACCAATTCGAGGACGCCAACTCAGCAAACGAGATCTATATGATGAAGAATTTTTTAGAATGAATTTTGCTAAGCAAGAGATTGAAAGTCGTTTAGAATTTTTGTTGAACCGTGTCAATTCTTTAGAAGAGTTAATAACAAAAGCAAAAGAATTTAATCTAACCATTGACTTAAAACAAAAAAATGTAACTTTTATCCTGGAAGAAGAGAATCAAAAGATAAGTTTAGGTCATCAAAAAATAAGTGATAAGAAATTATATGATGTCAAATTTTTTCAAGATTATTTTAAAAATAAGGAAGTCGGTGCTTCAGAAGGATTAGAGAATTTACAGGCACAGTACCATGCTTTCCAAGAAGAACGAGATAAGGATAAAGTATCCACTGAAGAGATTGAGGAAGCCTTTGAGATATTTAAGGAAAAACGAGATACCGTTCGTGAATTTGAAGTGGAACTTGCAGAGAACCAAATAGAGAAGCTGGTTGATGAGGGCATTTATATCAAAGTGTCTTTTGGTATTAAGCAGAGTGGTCTCATTTTCATTCCCAATTATCAATTAGATATTCTGGAAGAAGAGAATCAAACAAAATATAAAATCTTTATACGTGAGACAACCTCATATTTTGTATACAACAAAGAACATTCGGATAAGAATCAGTATGTCAAAGGACGAACCTTGATAAGACAGCTAACCAACGATAGTCGAGTAATACCATACAGAAGACCTACAGTTAAGAGTCTACAAGAAAAGATTACTGAGATTAATCTCTTCATTGAATTAACTGAAGCAGATAAGAAATACCAAGACATTAAAGATGAGTTAGTAAAAGAAATAGCAGAGATAGATATAAAACTAAATCAAATTAATGAAAAAATCGCCAACTTAAATAAGATGGAGGAAGTGCTTATCAATTTGAAGAGTGAGGATGTGAGCAGTCGAAAGCTTGCAAGATATGACTTTTCAAAATTAAATTTGCCAGAATCAATTACAGTAGAACAAGTAAGCGAAGAAATAAGAGCGTTTCAAGAGGAGCTAGATCATTATCTTTATGAGTATGAGAACTTAATAAAAAATTTAGAAATGTTTGTACAAGTACTGAATGATAAGGATTTTGATAAAAAATTTAGTATAGAAATACTATTGGAATAACAAGACCTAATCCTATGGTGGTTAAAGATTAACTTCCTTTATGTTATTGATTAATATTTTTGTCATAGTGCTCTTGGTACTGTGCTTTTATATTATGATCTCCTAGAATTTCAAATACTTGAAGTGCTTGTTTCATCTTTTCTATTCCGTTCGCAGGATTGCGCTTAAATTCAAAATACCCACACGTATATAAGAAGACGGTTTGTTCATAATAGTTCAATTCATTGTTTAGTAATTTTTTTACTTCTTTGATTAGAAAACTACAATTTTGAAATTCTTCATTATCAATACTAACAATTAGGCAATTGATTGCTAATTGTGTAACAAGACGTTTATTTGTCTTATTTAATGTTGAATAGAGATAATTTTTTAACATTTTTATAGTTAATAGGAAGTAGGAGTTATAATTAATTGTTCTTACACAGTTACCTAATAGGATAATTTCATAGTAACCCCAGTTTTCAACTTTAAAAAGATAATCTGTTAGCTGTAATAACTCCTCGTCCGAGGGGAGAAAATTTTTATTTGTGGTATAGAGAATCGATTTTACCATTGTCTTTTCATAAGGACCCAAGTTAAAACTTGAAGAGTTTGATAGTAATTCAATAATACTAGCAAAATTTTTTGAGGAGTAGTGTTATCGAATATATTGCACTAAGTTAGCGAATGATCCAGTTCTAGTAGAGTTATTGTCATGAAGAATAATAAATTCATCCAAAGTTATATGTAATTTATCTAAAATATTGATTAATCTAATACAAGAGATCTCTGATTCTCCACTTTCAAATCTAGAGATTTGAGATTTAGATAAATTACTATCAGCAATTGAAGATAAACTTATTTTCTCCCCTTTTCGAATTTTTCTGAGTGTTATACCAAGGTCAGAATAGAAGGTTCTCCTACTGTCTTTCCACTCAGAACGGAATCAATTTCCCAATCTCCAAAACGAGAACGATTATTGATCTCTTCTGGCCTTTCTTCAATTGACTTTCCTAGATGTTTCTTGGTAGAGAGGCGCTTGGTAAATTTCTTACGGATGCGAACTGCTCTTGGCAAATCAATGGCCTTAATCTCTAGCAATCTTTGATGGATATAGTTATAGAGCGTCTTGGTTGAAGTAACAACTGCATCTACATGTTGGATTCTATAGGTGTGAACAAAGGTATCTATACTATGTACTCTTGGTTTCTCTCTCATTTCTTCTGTGAATTCTCTCAGAAAGTCGTCCGTTACACGATCCAGTTTCAGATAATAGCAGGCTTCTCTATCATTACGATAACGATTTTGGGTAGCATCTGCATAATAGCGTTGGTAATAGAGCTTATGCCCATTTACTTTTTTCACTTGTGTTATGGAACCACGATTAATTCACGAGTAATAGTAGAGCGATTTCTCCCTAGTCTACGAGCAATCTCAGCAGGTTTGAGTCCTACGCTTAAATAAGCTTCAATTTCCCCTCGCTCAGCTTCAGATAAGTGCTTGTATGATTGATTTGTGGTAGAATAATTAGTGGACATGTTCATCTTCCTTTATACCGTTTTTCGCAACTCTAGTATATCAGATGAACATGTCTTTTTTGTTGCACTTCATTTTACAACAGGGCTTTTAATTGTTCCACTCAATTTTATAGTTAATTTCACTACAAATGACTTGCAAAATAATTAAAATTATGATACACTGTAACCGAAAAAAGGCTATTATATCATATTATTTTATGGATAAGGAGTGCAAGGAAAGTTTATTAATAGGAAGTCTTGTTAAAAATGAAAAAAATAAAACTTATTTGTTTTCCATATGCTGGTGGAGTTTCACAATTTTATGTAAATATTTTCTTTAATAATTTATCACCAAATTTGGAATTGATTCCTATAGAGTATTCTGGGCATGGTTCAAGATATACAGAAGAATTGTTCACTAGTATTGATGAATTTATAAATGATGTTATATTAGAAATAAAAAAAAATGTTCATAATTCTGATGATTATATTTTATTGGGTTATAGCATGGGAAGTAAAATAATTTATAGACTATATTATGAATTAGAAAGAATGAATTTTAAACTTCCGTATGCAATGATTTTTTGTGCAACGTCACCTCCAAATGTAATTACTGATATAATTGATATTTCAGATAAATCGATAGTTTCAATAATTGAATCCAATCCTTTTGCTAATGATATTTTTTCCAATACTGAACTATTGGAGTTATCAATAAATATTTTAAAAGCTGATATTCAGGTATTAAATTCATTAAATTTAAATTTTAAGAAATGTACAATTTCTTGTCCTATTTTTGTTTTTAATGGTAATTTAGATGTCGAGATAAAGAACCAATTTTTTGAATGGTTCTCATTAACTACTTATAAAATTCATTTTATAATATTAGAGGGAGGTCACTTTTTTCTCTATCAACACGCAAATTATGTTTCGGAATTAATTAATTGGTTTATTTTACAGAATGTTTTATAAGGTATATTTATTAATTGTTTTAATTAACATTATTTATTTTTAGTAATGTATAGTTTTGAATTACTCTGGTTATAAATTTAGGAGTTATTTATCATGAAAGATGGAAATAAAGTATATTTTTTTGGAAAAAGAATTGATTGCGATTCAAATCTAGTTAACTATAACGAGGTATTATTTGATATTAATTCTCTAAATATTAATATTCTTGAAATTGCAAAGAGTTATCATGTAGATGTCAAAACAGTGTATTGTTATGCGTATGCAACTGTTTTAAAGTCTATTAATGATAACTCTTTATTTTATTTAGCTTATAAGAAAAAAGATCAAATTTACGGTTTAGAAATTGATTTAACTGATGAATTTAATGAAAAATGTTTAATGAAAATTGATAAACAAATAATGAATCCAAGTATAAGTCTTCAAAATGAGGATAAATTATTAATTTTAACTGATTGTATTATTTGCTTTGACTCAGAAATAGAAGATAAATTCTCACTAAATTTACAGGTGACTATGGATAATCATGAAGTAAAGTTCAGGTTATTTGGGGATAATTTATTTTTATCAAAAGATTATTTGAAGTTTATTTATTTGCATTTTAAAACTGTTATTGAAAGTTTGCTTGACAGGGATTGTATAAAACAAAATGATATTAATCTAATTTCAGAACAAGAAAGAAGTTTAATTGAAACAAAATTTAACGATACTTTTCAAGAATTCTCTCATGATTTATGTATTCACCAAGTTTTTGAAAGAAGTGTAGATAACAATCCAGAAAATTTGTTTATAATTTATCAGGATCAAAAATATACATATTCTCAAGCCAACAAAATTATAAATCGAGTTGCTAAGAGCTTAAGAAGCTTTATAAATAAAAGTGATTTAATAATGATCATTTCTGAAAGGTCTCCAGAAATGATATTTAGCGTTTTTTCAGTTTTAAAAGCAGGAGGTTGCTATGTACCTGTTGATGCAAAATTACCTTTTGAAAGAATAAAATATATAATCGAAGATTGCCATCCCAAGTATATTCTTAATACTACTACAGCAAATTTTGATAAATTTGAGATACAAACGATAGATTTTAAATCACTACTTGAAGTTGAGCATGAGAATAATGAAATTCAAAATATAAATTCTCCTGATGATCTAGCTTTAATAATATATACTTCGGGGACTACTGGTAGGCCTAAAGGTGTTCAAATTGAACATCATTCTGTTGTAAACTATTGTGAGTATAATTATAAACGATTTAATATTGGAAAGAATGATGTGGTTCTACAGTTTGCTTCATTTATGTTTAGCACTTATATATTAGAGTTGAATACTACAGCATTTAGTGGGGCTTGTATTTGTCTTATAAATGAAAATGATTTAAAAAATATACAATTTGTCGAACGATTTATTGAAAAAAATAATGTAACTTTATTATTATTGCCACCTCAGTACTGTCATCTTATCAATATTCCTTCAAAGGTCCGTATTGTTCAAACTGGTGGTATGGCTACTACCAATGATGTAGTAAATAAAATTAAACAATCATGCAGATATTTGAATGGATATGGCCTTAGTGAAGGTGGAGTCTGTACAGTTTGGGAATATCAAGGCGGAGATGTACCAAAAAAAATTCCTATAGGAAAACCAGTAGCTAATGTAAAATTGTATGTTTTTAACGGTGAGAAAGAATGTGGGATATATATGCCTGGCGAACTATGTGTAACAGGTCAATCTTTAGCGAGAGGTTATGTAGGAAATAAACAGTTAACTGATTCTAAATTTATAAATAATCCGTTTGGTGATGGTAAAATGCTTAGGACTGGTGATATCGTTCAATGGTTGCCTGACGGAAATATGGAATATCTAGGTAGATTAGATACTCAAGTTCAACTAAATGGTATTCGTGTTGAAATTGACGAAGTAGAGAATGTAATTCGAACAATAACAGATATTGATAACGCAGTTGTAGTACCTCATAAGTCTAATAATAACATATATTTAATTGCATACTATCTTTCTAAAAAAAATTTAAGCAATGAATATATAAGGAAAGAGATTGAAAAAATTTTACCTCAATACATGATTCCTTCTAAATTTTTCCAAATAGAAGAAATTCCTTTAACAGATAACGGTAAAATTGATGTAAAAAGATTACCACAAATTGAATATGATATTAATGAATATTTTAGTTCTGATATTAAAGGTAGAATTTTACGACTAATATATAAGTTAACTAACAAACGAATTGAAACTTCAATAAATTTTTTACAATTCGGCATGAATTCGCTTGATATGATTCGTTTAGTAAATGAAATTGAAAAAGAATTTTCAATTTCATTATCAATAGATGAAATTTATAAGAATCCTTGTGTTGAAAAAATTAGAAAAATAATTGAAAATAAATTAAACACTGGATCAAAAGTTAAAACAATAAAGCATTTAGAAGAAAAAGGGAATAAAATTGCCACCTCTACACAATTGGGAATATATCTCGAGTGCAAAAAGAATGAACTCGATACATCCTATAATTTGCCTTTCTTAGCTAAATACAAAGGAAAATTAAACATAGATAAACTTGAAAAATGTTTAGAGGATATGGTGGCTGAACATTCAGTTTTAAGAACAACATTTTCTTTTGAAAATAATAATTTAGTGCAAAATGTTAATGAAAATGTTGATGTAAGAGTTAATCGAAAAATTGATGATGGATTATTTAATAATACTGATGCTTTATACAAACTTATTAGGCCTTTTAATTTAAATTATGGACCGTTGTTGAGGTTGGAAGTTTATGAATGTAATAAATCATTAAATACGATAGACGCTCATGATGGAATGATATTTTTAGATATCCATCATATAATATTTGATGGAATATCAGTGAATTTATTTATTTTAGAATTGTTTAATCGTTACTTCGGTAAAGTAACAAAGAGAACTGGAATTGAATTTTACGATTATTGTCGATATATTTCTACTAAGAATAAAACGGAAAATGAAATATATTTTGCTAATAGAACTAAAAACGAGATTTTTAGAGCACCATCATTAATTTCGGATTATGTAGAGAGTTATAACTTAGAAGGTGATACTTTCTATGCAACTATTCCTAATAATTTAAAAGAACAAATTAAAAATCTATGTTTTAATTTAAAAATTACAGAGTATACATATTACTGCACTGCTTTTGCATTGATGTTAAGTAAATATACATGTAATAACGATATTGGCTTTGGTATAGTATTATCTGGTAGAAATCTAAATGATATTCATAATATATTAGGGATGTTTGTGAACACTCAAATTTATAATTTTCATGTGTCGAATAATAGTGTTTATAATATATTAAACGAAAGCATGGAGCAAATTATTCAAATTCAAAAGCATCAACAAATTACAAATGAAAAAATCGAAAGTTCTCTTAAACTGAATGGTCAAGATTCATTGAAATCTTTATTAGATATTTTATTTGTATTTGAAAATATTGGAGAAGTAAATTTAGATTTTGGAGAATTGATATTAGAAAGAATTCCAATACCCAAACATCAAGTACAATCTAAATTAGCATTTATAGTTAATACAAATCGTTCAGAGAATGAGATAGAAATTGAATATAGAAGGAGTCTTTTTGATAAAGAAAGCATAAAGTGGTATTTTAAGCATTACCTTTGTATTTTGAACGAAATGCTTGATATAAATAAGAAATATCATGAAATTGAAATGTTTAATTCAGACGAGATGCAACTTGTCCTTAACAAATTTAATGAAACAGAATATAGAATTGAAAATAGAAAACGATTTGCTAATTTATTTGAAGATCAAGCTGTGAAATTTCCTGATAGAATTGCAATCTGTGATAACTTTGAAAGTTATACGTATAGCGAATTAAATTCTTATGCATCTAAAATATCTTCAATGTTAATTGCAAAAGGAATTTCACCAGGAATGAAAGTTGCTGTAATTGCCAAAAGACAGTGTTTTGCTGTTGCAGCTATGTTAGGTATCGCAAAGATTGACTGTGTATACGTACCAATTGATCACTCATATCCGTATGATAGAATAAAGTATATTTTAGATGATAGTAGAGTAGAATTAGTGCTGTCAGATTATGATGAAACCTATGATGGGCTTATGCTGATACATAAGAACGAAATCAATAATTCTATAGAAAATAGTAACTATCTCTTTACAAATGAGACTAGTGTAAATCTTCCTCTCTACATCATATATACTTCAGGTACTACCGGAAAACCAAAGGGAATAATAATTAGTAATAGTGGTTTAAACGATCTTAGAGAACATTTTATTAGAAATCAAGGAATAACTGAGACAGATAGAGTGTTACAGTTTGCTAGTTTTTCATTCGATGCTTCTATATCTGAATTTACAATGAGTATTTTGTGTGGAGCATCTCTCTATATTGTTTCAGAGGAGATAAGAAACGATCCATATTTATTAGAAAAATTCATTAAGAATTATAAAATAACTATTGGAATTTTACCGCCAATGATATTAGATATTATAAATCTTTCATCTATGAAAAGTGTAATTTCGGCTGGTGCAGAATTATCACCATTAATAGCAGAGAAACATAGAGGTATTCGAATTTCTAATGATTATGGCCCAACAGAGGTAACAGTATGTGCAACCCATTTTGAATATACTGGTAACTCCTTAACAAAACGTATCCCTATTGGAAAACCTATTGAAAATAAAAAAGTATATATACTAAATGAAGACCAAATTTGTGGAGTGTATGTTCCTGGAGAAATATGTATATCCGGAAGTGGTCTAGCGATAGAATATTTAAATAATAATGACCTAACTAAGAGAATGTTCACTAGTAATTCGATTGTGAATAGTAGATTATATCACACTGGTGACTTAGGAAGGTGGTTACCGGATGGAAATATTGAATTTTTAGGACGAATTGATGAGCAGGTTAAAGTTAATGGATATCGTGTTGAAATTAAAGAAATTGAAAATGTAATTAAGAATTTAAAGTATGTGGATAATGTGGCAGTTTGCTATAATCCAGTTGGAGAAGATATGGCATTGTGTGCATATGTAATGCTAAACAAGGACAAAGATACTGAATTTATAAAAAGCCAATGCAAAAAATTTTTACCCAAATATATGGTACCTTCTTATTGGTATATTGTAGAAAAAATACCATACACAATTAATGGGAAACTGGATATTAAATCTCTTAGAAATCTGAAGGGAAGTCATAATGAGACTAATATTGTTGAACCTTCAAATTATAATGAAGAAGTTATATGTGAAATTTTTAAAAGATTATTAAATACTGATTTTTTAGGAATTGATGATTCATTCATAAAACACGGTGGAAATTCATTACTTTTGATGAAGTTATGCAATGAAATTGATGATAAATTAAATATTCGTCTAAAAGTGAGCGATGTATTAAGTGATGATACTGTAAGAGGTTTAACTAGTAAAATTAATATTGCTAAGAATGAAGGAAAAGATTCGATTCCTAAAACAATAAAAAAATTAAAATACAAGTTATCACCAAATCAACTTGGGATTTATTATTACTGTCAAAAAGATCCAAGTAGTGTAGCATATAATATGCCTCAATTTTCAAAATTGAAAGGAAGCTTAGATGTAGACAAACTGAGAACTTCACTAAAAGAAGTTTGTAAGAAAAACTCAATTTTACGAACACGTTTTATAATCGAAGATGATCAAGTATATCAAACTATTTCAGATGATGTAAACATTGAAATGGAATATATAAAATGTGATAATACTGATTTAAAATTTGAAATTGACAATTTCATTAAGCCATTTGATTTAAGTAACTCACCATTATTAAGAGTTAAGTTAATTGAAATTAAAAATGATGAGTACATATTTGCATTTGATGTTCATCATATTATTAGTGATGGTATTAGTATGTCGAACTTATGTATGGAACTCAGTAATTACTATAATGGCTTGAAAGATAACGATAGCATTGAATTCCAGTATATTGATTATTGTGAATGGTTAAATTGTCAGGATACCACTGAAGCCTTAAGATTTTGGAAGAAAACATTTAAAGATACAGTTCCAATATTGAATTTTCCTACAGACTATCAAAGATTAAGACACTTCGATGATAATGGCGAGATTATAAGAACTAAATTAGATCCTACTATTTGTCAAAAAATAAATAGAGTTTCTAGAGAATTCAACATAACTGAATATACTATTTTTATTACTGCATTATCAATTTTATGTCAAAGATATAGTAGACAAGATGATTTCATTATTGGAACTGTCACAGCTGGTAGATCAAAAATATTTTTAGAGGGTATTATTGGAATGTTTGCTAATACTATCCCATTAAGAATCCAAATAGAACAAAATATGAAAGTTGGAGAATTTTTAAAGAATCTCCAAAAAAATATTTTTGAGGTCCTTGACTATCAGAATTTTTCATATGAAAATATTATAGAACATCTTGATTTTTCTCGTGATATAAACAGGAATCCACTATTTGATATCATGTTTGTAATGCAGAACAATGTGGAACCTAAGTTAAATTTACAGGGAATAACTTCCGAATCTATTAAAATTCATAGTAAAAAATCAAAATTTGATTTAACTTTTCAAATTGGTGTTTCAAAAAATAATTATGATTTAAGTATTGAATATAAAACAAGTTTATTCAATAAGAATACAATTGAAATTATATCTAAGTATTATACTAACATACTCGATCAACTAGTTACAAATATAAATCAAAAGATCAACGAAATTGAGTTAATAGATGAAGATGAAAAGAAAAATTTATTAAGAAAAATTAAAACTAAAATACCAAATGATAATATTAATAGTGTAATTGCAACTTTATTTGAAGAAGTTGCAAACAAATATTCTGATAATATTGCTCTAGTTGAAGGAACTGAACAAATTACTTATAGATTATTAAATGAAAAATCCAATATATTGGCTCATGAATTAATCAATAGGGGAGCTGGCCCTGAGAAGTTTATTTGTTTATTTTTTGACAAATCGATTGATATGATAATCTCAATTTTAGCTGTTATAAAAACAGGAGCAGCATATGTTCCAATTAATACAAACTATCCAAAGGTTAGAGTTGATTATATAATAGAGGATTGTAAACCAGTCGTAATTTTAACAAATAAAGATATAGATTTTAATAGTAGTAGAAAAAACGTAATTAAATTTCCTGTTACCTTTAAAAACGACGATGATAGCCTAAAAGAAAATTTAGATATTGTGATAAGACCAGAAAATGCATTATATGTCATCTATACTTCAGGTACTACTGGAAATCCAAAAGGTGTTATTGTCGAAAATAGAAATTTAATAAGTCTCTTTTTCAATTCTAAACATCCATTTAAATTCAAAAGTGATGATGTTTGGACAATGTTTCACGCCTACGGATTTGATTTTTCTGTTTGGGAGATATTCGGTGCGTTATTATACGGTGGAAAACTTGTAATTGTTAAAGAGGATGTTTCTAAAGATAGCTACGAATTTCTTAAGTTGTTAATTAGTGAAAAGGTAACAGTACTCAATCAAGTACCTTCATCATTTTACAATCTAATAAGAATAACTAAAAATGAAAGCTTGTCATTACGATATGTTATTTTTGGAGGTGAGTTTTTAAATGTATCTAAACTTTACAAATGGCATGAAATGTATCCTAATGTTAAGTTGATAAATATGTATGGAATAACTGAAACAACAATTCATGTTACTTACAATGAAATATCAGATAATGAAATTAAGTATGGAATTAATCATATAGGTGAGTGCTTAGACACACTCAATTTATACATTATTAATAATGGTCACTTATGCGGCATAGGTGAACCCGGTGAACTTTGTGTTAGTGGGGAGGGTTTGACTAGAGGATACATTAACAATTCTAAATTAACATCAATGAAATTTATTGATAATCCCTTTGATAATGGGCGTTTATACTGTTCAGGTGATTTAGCTAAAAGAGACTTTGACGGAAAAATAAAGTATCTTGGTAGAATTGATGAGCAAATTCAGATTCATGGATACAGAGTTGAACTCGGTGAAGTAGAATCAGCATTAAAAAAAATATCGGGAATAGATGATGCAATTGCTATCGTAAAAAGTAATAGTGATGAAAGTGATACTAAAATAATTGGTTACTATGTTTCAAATGAAGAGTTTGATTTAAACTATTTAAGAAAAGAATTATTAAAACTATTACCTTCATATATGGTACCTTCTTATATTATACGTATTAATCAGATTCCTACTACAATTAATGGTAAACTTGATAAAAAATCTTTACCATCTGTTGATAAAACAATTACATCTAAATATATTTTACCAGTGAATGAAATGGAAATAATTTTATGTAAGATTTTAGAAGAAGTACTTGAAAAAACGAGAGTCGGTATAGACGATAGTTTCTATGAACTAGGAGGAGATTCAATTTCTGCATTAAGAGTTGTATCTAAACTACGTAATCTAGGTTATGACTTAAAAATTAAAACAATTCTTGAAGAAGGGATTATATCAAAGATTGCAACTCGTATAAAGAAGAATGTAATGGTCAATTATGATCAAAATGAATTTACGGGTTTTGCCCATACTACACCAATTATTGATGAATTTAATAATTGGAAATTACCGGTAAAAAATTACTATAATCAGTCTGTATTGATAAGTATAGAGAAAGAAAAATTTGAATATTTTTTGCAAGCGCTTACTATGATTGTGAAGTATCATGATATTTTAAGAGCTGTGTATAAAAACAATAAACTTTACGTAAGACCTTTTTCCGAAAATGATTGTTTTAGATACTTTGAGTTTAATCTGGAAAGTAATAGCTTAGATAATGCTTGGATAAAAGAAGCCTGTATAAAGGTTCAAAGTCAAATAGATTTAAGTAATGGACCGCTGATCCATATTGCTGCATTTAAAGGTTTATCAAGGATTCCAGTATTGATTTGTATACATCATTTAATTATAGATGGAATTTCATGGAGAATTTTATTAGAAGATTTAGAAGAGTTAATGTATCAAATTAATTCAAAAATAGAGTTAAAATTACCATTGAAGACAGCTTCTTTTGATTTATGGAGTAAATCACTAAAAAAATATTTATTTGAATTAAAATCTAATAGTAAAGAAGAGAAATACTGGTTGGATGTATTTAACAACTCAAATGAGAATTGTTTCAGTTATGATAAAACAAAATCTTTTAAAGGATATTCTCAATTAACTTTTAGTCTTAGTCAATTAGAAACAGAGAATCTCATTAATAAAACATATTCATCTTACAATACGGATATTCAAGATATTTTAATAGCAGCTTTAGGAATAACAATTTATAAGATTAATAATTTTAACAGCTCAATTATTTATTTGGAAGGACATGGTAGGTATAACTTAGGTAAGTACAATGTTCATAACGAAAGAACTGTAGGCTGGTTTACAAATATCTATCCAGTAAAAGTGCATTGTACGTCGAATATAGAAGAGTCAATTATAGCTAACAAGGAACTATTAAGAAAGGTACCAAATCATGGAATTGGCTATGCTGCGTTTTCAAAAAATATTAATTATCAAAATATTGAGATATGTTTTAATTATTTGGGTAACATTAATGAGAAAACAAAAATTAAGCGGTTAAGTTTAGATATTGGTAGATCCATTAGCGAACAAAATTTTCTGCCAGGACGAATTAATATTAATGGAACGATTTCTGATGGTCGATTGATATTTGTATTAGACTATTTATCTGGAATTTATAATGTTAATGAAATGAGTACATTTTTGCAACTATTTAAAACTGCTATACAAGACTGTATTTCTCACTGTTTACAAAATAAATATAATATTCGTACTATTTCTGATATTACAACTAATGATGTAAGTTCCGAAGATCTAGAAATTATTGATGAATTAGATTTTGAATAAGGTAAAGGTAAAGTTATCATGAGAGTAAAAAATAATAATATTGAGATGATTTGTTCTCTTTCTCCACTTCAGGAAGGAATACTGTATCATTATCTAGCAGATGAAAGTAAAACTGACTATGTTGTTCAATATGTATTTAAATGTAATGGAAGTTTAAATCAGAACCTCATCAGAAAAACGCTTGAAATTTTATCAAGAAAATATGAGGTTTTAAGGTCAGCAATTTCCTATAAGAAACTGTCTAAACCTAGGCAAATTGTTCTTTCTAATCGTGAAATTGAATTTCAATATTATGATATCTCAGATGAAATTAATGAAATTCAGATTAATGATATAAACCGAGGATTTGATCTTCAGAAGGATTCACTTTTACGAGTGACATTGATAAAAGTAAACGATTATGAGTACAAGTTATTATGGACATTTCATCATATAATATTAGACGGATGGAGTGTAGGCTTAATTCTTAAAGATTTTTTGATATGTTATTCAAAATTTACTGAAGGATATGAAGTAAAGGACATTGAATTTGAGTTAAATCAAAGAAAAACTGAGGAGACTTCATTTAAAGAATATAAAAATTGGCTAGAAAAACAGAATACTGATGATCAATTAAACTTCTGGAGTGATATTTTAGAAGGTTATGATAACACGATTACGATTACCCCAACTCAAGTTCCTAAAAAGTCTACCATAAATGTAAAAAGAAATAAAAAGAAATTAGATTTGCGTATTGTTGAAGAAGTAAAGAAAATATGTTCAAATGAGATGATTACTTTGAGTAGTCTATTAGAATGTATTTGGGGAATTACTTTACAAAAATATAATTATTGCGATGATGTAGTATTTGGAGAAGTAATTTCTGGTAGAGAAGGAAATATACATAATGTTGATAGTCTTGTAGGGTTACTTATTAATACTATACCTGTACGTGTTACTACTCGTAATAATGAAGAATTTATTCAATTAGTAAAAAGACATCAAAAAACTTATATTGATAAAAGTCAGTATTCTTTATGTTCTCTAGCAGAGATTCAAAATAAAGCCAATATATCAAACAAATCGATTAGAACATTATTTGTCTTTGAAAATTATTTTATTGATTACAAAAAAATTAATGATACAGCAAATCCTTTTCAAATTGAGTTAGAAACTGCAAGAGAAGAAACAAGCTATGATTTAACTCTCAGCGCTAGTGAGCAAGATAATACAATTAATTTTGACCTATTATTTAATCCTAATAAATATACCAATGAGGATATTGAACGAATTCTCACTTATATGGAAAATATCATTTATCAAATTGTGGGAAATTATCATATAACTATTTCTGAAATTGAGTTAATATCAAATTTTGATAAAGAACTTATACTTAAAAATTTTAGTGGGGTCCAATCTACAAAAGTTAGTCAACATACTATAGTTGAATTATTTGAGAGTATTGTAAAAAATAATAAGAATACTGTAGCGATAAAATATAAAAATAAAAGTTATACTTATGACGAAATTAATTCATTGGCTAACAGTTTAGCAAATGAATTAATAAATAGAGGAATAAAAAAAAATAACTTAGTTGCTATTATTGCCAATAGAGATATTTGGACAATTATTGGAATGATTGCAATTTTAAAAGCAGGAGGAGGTTATGTTCCAATTGATCCAATGTATCCATTAGAGCGAATTAGGTATATTATTGAAGATACAAATCCTTTCGCTATATTAGGAAATACCAAGCTTCAAGCAATTGATGTACCATTTATAAACATTTCTAGTTTCAAATTTAATAAAAGCGTAAAAAATCCCATAATAAATGTTAAGGCAGATAACTTAGCATATGCAATATATTCATCAGGTACGAGTGGAACTCCCAAAGGGATCTTAATTTGTCATCGTTCTGTGGTAAGATTAGTGCATCAAAATAACTTTTTAAATCTGAATACTAGTACTGTTATTCTTCAAACGGGTTCTCTTTCATTTGATGCGTCAACTTTTGAAATTTGGGGTGCTCTATTAAATGGAGGAACTTTGGTATTATCTAGCGAAGATTCTTTAAGTAATACAAATATTTTAAAAGAACTAATTTTGGAAGAAAATGTAAATACAATGTGGATGACTTCAACTTTATTTAACCAGGTTGTATCAATAGATTATCATGTTTTTGACACTATTAAAAATTTGATTATAGGAGGTGAAAAATTATCAGAATATTTTGTTAAGTTGTTTAAAAATAAAAATCATTTTACGAGATTAATGAACGGCTATGGTCCAACTGAGAATACAACTTTTACTACTATGTATGAAATTGGCGAGACCTTTACTAAAATCCCTATTGGAAAACCTATTTCTGGAACTCAAATCTATATTTTAAACAATAATTCGGTTTGTGGAATAGGTGTGATGGGGGAACTTTGTACAACTGGCGAAGGAGTATCAAATGGTTATATAAATCTTCCTGAATTAACTTCTGAAAAATTCATCAATAATCCGTTTGGAGATGGTAAGATGTATAGAACAGGTGACATAGCAAAGTGGTTGCCGGATGGTAATATTGAGTATGTTTCAAGAATAGATGATCAAGTTAAAATAAGAGGGTTTAGAATCGAATTACAAGAAGTCGAAAGTATTATCAGAAATATCGATGGAGTTATTGATGCTGTAGCACTTGTTCGCGAAAAAAATATAGAAGAAAAAGAATTGGTGGCATACTATATATCAAAGAATATTACAGGCGAAGAAATAAAAAATATAATGCTTAGCTCTGTTCCTAATTATCTTATTCCGGATGTTTTTATTCCAGTTATAAAAATACCATTAACAATTAATGGGAAACTCGATAAAAAGAATTTGTTGAGAATTAAAGAAGATAGAGTTTCAGAAATAGAACCTCCTATCACTGAAAAAGAATCTATAATTTGCAAGTTTTTTAAAGAGATACTAAATGTAGACAATGTTGGTAGAAAAGATGACTTTATTGATTTAGGTGGCCACTCTCTTAGAATCGTAAAATTAATTAATGCAATCGAAAAAAATTTGGGGGTTAGAATTTCAATAAAAGATGTCTTCGAAAACTCTACGGTTGAACAACTTTCTCTCTTTATATCCAAAACAATTGATTCGAATTTTAGTTTGAAAAAAGCGAATCAAAAAGACTATTATAGTGCAACACCACAACAAAAGAATTTATATTATCTTTGTAAAAAGAACCCTGAAAATACATTATATAACATACCAAATTTATTCCTTTTACGTGGAAGCGTAGATGAGGCTAAGATTAAAGAAATATTTTTGAAAGTTGTAGATAATAATGAGATATTACGAACAGATTTTTTAGAATTGAATGGTTGTTTATTTCAAAGAATACATTCTAAAATAGAAATTGACTTTGAGTTTTCAAATATTACTCATTCATTAGAAATGCATGAAATTAAGGATCTAATAAGCTCATTTGACTTAAATAAAGGACCATTATTTCGTGTAAAACTTATGAAACTTGATACATTAACTTCCTTCTTATTTATCGATATCCATCATATTATCTCTGATGGCATATCAATTCAATTATTAATGAATCAATTAGCAACACTATATAATGAGTGTGAAATTGAGAGAAGTGAATTTCAGTATAAAGATTATTCAGAATGGTTAAATTCGGTTGATTTAAAGGAAGATTACAATTATTGGAAAAAAGAACTTTGTGATGAAATTCCAGTATTAAATTTTCCAATAGATAAAGTACGACCTAAATTTCAACAATATAATGGAGAGACTATTTCCGGAATAATAAATTTTGATCTAAGAAAAAAAATTAGTAATCTAGCTAAAATAACTCATACTACTGATTTTATAATTTTATTATCAAGTATAATGATACTTTTATCAAAATACAGTCATCAAAAAGATATTACTGTTGGTATACCTTCAAATGGTCGAATCTCAAAGGATTTGGAAAATATATTAGGTATGTTTGTAAACACATTACCTATCAGAGAAAATATTTTAGAGGATCAAAATTTCATATATATTTTAAAGCAAATTAAATCACGCTGTTTAGGTGCATATAACCATCAGTTGTATTCAATTGATAAGATGTTAGAAGTTTGTAACATAGAACAAGATTTATCAAGGAATCCTTTGTTTTCAGTAATGGTTACAATGCAAGAAATTGAAAATATATCTATAAACGATGGCCTTGATATTGAACGTGTTAAAATCGACTCTGGAATTTCTAAGTTCGACCTATCATTTCATATTAATAAAAATAATAATAATGAAATATTCTATGATATTGAATATGCCACTAGCCTCTTTGAAAAAGAAAGTATTGATTTACTAAATCATCGATTTGTTGAAATACTTAATTCTTTAGTTAGTAATCCATATAAAAAATTAGCTGAAATTTCATTATGTGATAAAATAGAACAATTTGAATTGTTTAATAAACTAAATGACACCGAAATCTCATTTCGTATTGATAAAACCGTATTAGATTTATTTGAAGAAACTGCTCAAAAGTATTCTAACCTAACAGCTATTGATGATGGTGATGTTTGTTTATCATATGGAGAATTAAAAAAATATATCGATTTTTATGCATTTTTTCTTAAAAATAAGGGAATAAAACCTGGGGATTTTGTAGCATTATATTTAGAAAACTCAATAGAAATGTTGATAGCAATTTATGCAGTTATGAAAAACGGAGCAGCATATGTTCCGATTGATATGAATTATCCAATTTCTAGAGTCAAATATATTTTAAAAAACTGTAATCCAAAGTTTATAATTAGTAATCGTGAGATTAAAACTAATATTGTTAAACTTGATATTAACATAAAGGATTTAAAATATTCACAAAAAAACTTTCTGTCAAAAGCAAACCCAAATTTAACAGCTTATGTTATGTATACTTCAGGGACAACGGGAGACCCAAAAGGAGTACAAGTAGCACATAGAAGCTTAATGAATTACATAGAATATGCTTTAGAAAGTTATTTTAAAGGTCAACAAGTTATTCCATTGTTTACAAATTATTGTTTTGATCTTACAAATACAACAATTTTTGGAGGTCCATGTAGTGGCTCAAAACTTAAAATTTATAAAAAAGATGTTATAAGCAATATAACTACTATATTCTCAGATCCTGAAATTACTATTATTAAATTAACACCTTCACATTTGAAAATTGCTTCTATGTTGGATGGAAATCTTAATAAAAATTTAAAAACGATAATAATAGGGGGTGAAGAGTTAGAAAGCCATACTATAAAAAAATTTATAGATAAATATGGTAAAGATATGCAAATTCATAATGAATATGGCCCTACAGAAGCAACAGTGGGTTGTTGTGATTATATCATTAATTTAAATGAAATAGAAAGTAAACCTGTACCAATTGGAAATCCTATTTGGAATACTAAAATCCTTATAATGGATCAAGATGAGATTTGTGGCGTTGGAATACCAGGAGAAATATGTATTTTAGGTACTTGTGTTGCAAAAGGCTATTATAATCTGCCTGAATTAACTAGAGAACATTTCAAAATAGAACCCAATACAAAACTAAGAATGTATCGCACTGGAGATTTGGGCCGTTTCAATACGAATGGTATTTTAGAATATCTTGGACGTTTAGATGATCAGGTTAAGATAAGAGGTTATCGTATTGAATTAAGTGAAATAAATACGGTTGTACAATCATTTCCTGGTATTAAAGATTCAATAGTAATTTCCAAAAAGAATAAAAGTAAAGATCCAAATCTTGTTGTGTACTTTATAGAAAATAATTATGTCTCATTTGAGGAATTAGCTAATTTTTTAGAGTCTAAATTACCTTCCTATATGATTCCAACCTACTATTGTAAAGTTAAAGAATTTCCCCAAACTTTAAATGGTAAAATTGATAAAAATTTACTACCAAAGAATGTTCATAAAATATCATACCAATATTGTAAACCAAGAACACAACTTGAAACAAAAATTTGTAAAATTGTCCAAGACGTACTTTCGCTTAATAAAGTTGGAATTAAAGATAACTTAATAAGAATTGGAGGAAATTCTCTAAAGCTTTTAGAAATAGTTAATAAAATTGATTTAGAGTTAGGTTATAAGATTCCAATTAGTCATGTATTTGATCATCCAACTATTGAAGAATTTGTACCATTTATTGTAAATAATGATATTAATCATCTTAAAAAAGCTGATGAAAAAGATGAATATCCATTATCTCCTTCTCAAAGAATGATATATTTTTCTTCTATAGAGGATGAAGAATCAACTCGATACAATATGCCAATTATTATAGAAATTAATGGAGAATTCAATATTGATAAGATAAAATCAGCTTTTCAAAATTTAGTTGATGAAACTGAAATATTACGTACTTCGTTCATATTAACAAATGGTGTTCCAATGCAGAAAGTTCATTCATCTGCTAATTGTAAATTTGAGTATATTGAAACTTTTAATAATAGAATTTATGATTCAGAGACAAAAAGTTTTGTTCAACCATTTAAACTTAACGAACCAAGTCTTATCAGATTGAAAATTATTAAGTATAATGTAGATTCATATTACATGTTACTTGATTGGCATCATTTAGTTGGTGATGGAATTAGTGTAAAACTACTATTTGAAAGATTATTTGCATTATATAAAGGGGATTCAAAAAAACAATTAAAATGGCACTATAAGGATTATAGTGAGTGGATAAATAAACATAACAATGTTCAAGATAAATTATATTGGCAGTCTATATATAAAACTATTCCAGAATTAATCAAATTCCCATTTTCAAGAAATATTAATGATTCAGATAAATCTGCAACCACAATACGGAAGAAAATTAATCCTTTGATCAGCTCCCAAATACGTGATTATGCAAAAAGTAAGGATATATCAGAATTTATGTTTCTATTATCTGGTGTTCTTATTTTATTAAATAGATATACTAATCAAGCTGACTTAGTTATAGGAGTACCCTCAAGTGGCAGAGTAATCCCTGAAACAGAAAATTTAATTGGGATGTTTGTAAATACCTTACCTCTTAGATTTAAAATTGATAAATTAAGCACTTGTAATGACTTTTTTCACTATGTAAAAAGTGTTTGTCTGGATTCATTTGAACATCAAAATTATCCATTTGAGAAAATTGCTAAACAGATAAACTTAGATTTTCAAAATGTTGCTCAACCTTTTTTGAACACAATGTTTACATACAACAATATAATCAATGTTCAAAGTTTTAATATTCCAAATGTAGATATAAAAATAAGAGATGTAGATCTTACTGAAACAAAATTTGATTTGACAATAAGTATTAATCTAATTAATGATTACTATGAGATAGTGTTTGAGTATAGGACGGGAATGTTTGATGAGAGAGTAATGTCTTATATGATAGATCATTTATATAATTGTTATCTCTCTTTGTTAGATAGTTCATCTAATATACTAGATAATGTTAATGTTTGTACATTAAAGGAAAAAAATATGATATTGTCTAAATTTACAAACAGAGAAGCATATTTTGATGTAGACGTCTCACTATCAGAAATCATATCAAATAATTCAATTAAGTTTCCCGATAAAACTGCAGTTGTATATTTAGATCAACATATAACATATAAGCAATTAGAAGAACTTTCAAATTCGTGCGCCTATTCTCTACAAATTAATGGTATTGAAGAAGGTGATAAAGTAGCAATAATTTGTAACAAAAACATTGAAACAATCGTACTATTTTATGCAATTATAAAAATTGGGGCAGTTTATGTTCCCATTGATTCTAAAAACCCAATAAATAGAATTCAAATGATTTTAAATGATTGCAATCCAAAACTAATTATTAACTCAGCATCTGAGATTACGAATTTTAGCCCAACAATTGATATTAAAGCATTAATGGTACATCAAAAAAATCCGGTAATAAAAAATAAAAAAAATATTTCTAGATTAGCTTATATAATATACACATCAGGTACTACAGGTTCTCCAAAAGGTGTAATGGTATCTGAAAGAAATATCTTAAGTTTAGTATATGATTCTGATTATACTGATTTAAATAATAATATGATTACTGCACAGACTGGCTCATTGGCATTTGATGCTTCAACTTTTGAAATATGGGCAACATTAGTTCACGGAGGAGAATTACATATACTAGATGAAGAATTATTATTAGATATTAGAAAAATGAAGCAATATATTATTGATAGAAAAGTTTCAACAATGTTTTTAACTGTTTCTCTATTTAATCAGTATATTGCAAATGAAATTTCTATGTTTGATTCTATTAAGTACCTTATGATTGGAGGAGAGAAAGTTTCAGTTTCTCATATTAATCAATTATTGCAATATAACAAGAAAATTAAATTAAGCAATGCATATGGACCTACTGAAACTACAACCTTTGCTTTATCTTATAAAATAAATAAACAGGAATCTTCTATACCAATTGGTAAAACTATAAAAAATGTACAAGCTTACATCGTTAATTCAGAAGAATTATGTGGAATCGGCCTTCCTGGAGAGTTATACTTAGGTGGATCAGGAGTAGCCATGGGATATCTTAATCAACCTACTTTAACTAAAAATAAGTTTATAAAAAATCCTTATGCTAAAGGACTAGTATATAAAACAGGTGATTTGTGTATGTGGCGAGAAGACGGTATGATTGAATATCTTGGTCGACTTGATAATCAAGTAAAAATTCATGGCTATAGAGTCGAATTAGAGGATATTGAGGCAGCTATAAGAAAAATTCCAAAAATTAAGGATGCAATTGTAATTCTTAAAGAAACAGAAACAGGGGAGAAGCAAATAATTTGCTATTATATATCAGATCAGTTTTTAAATATTAATTTTTTGGTTAAATCTCTTAGAGAATTGATTCCCCAAAATATGATCCCAAAAGCATTCATAAGAGTTGACAATATTCCACTGACGATTAATGGAAAAGTAGACAAGCAACTTCTTCTAACAAAATTTGAAAAAAATTCTATAGCAATTGATCGAACAAATACAACATCGACTGATTTAGAAAAAGAAATAATTAAAATTTTTAAAACCGTGCTAAATGTTAATGATGTTAGTACTACTTGTAGTTTTTATGAATTAGGAGGCTCATCAATTGATATTATTAAATTAATTTCTTTTATCCACTCTAAATTCGGTGTAAATATTTCAGTTAAAGATGTAATGAGGGGACAAAATATAAAAAATATAGCAAATACTGTTGGAAAATTATTGAATCAAAATAATTTTACTATTATTAATAAATCCGTAAATAACGAAAAAAATATAAATAATAGTGAACTAAAAGAGTTAAAGACGTATTTAGATAAAATAGAAAATAAACAAAAGAATATAGTAGGTGTTGAATACAAGTTAAATAAGGCACAATTATTTTGCTATGATATTGGTGCAAAAACTTGCAAAATAGAAAGCAATATTATTAATCATTCATCAAATATAAATGATGAAGATTATTGTAATATAGTTTGGAAGAAAGCAATTACTAGATTTCCTATTTTGAATGATTGGATAAATTTAAGCGAGTCTTCTAAAAAAATAATTAGTAATTTGGATTTTGATACTATAAGCATACCTTTATTTGATATTTCTAAACTTGATAAAAAACAACAAATTAATGAGATAAATATTTTTTCGGAATTTATTCAACAGTTTTTAGAAAAACTAATTCTAAGACCTATATCATTAACAGTAGCTTTTAAAGTAAATAGTAAGGAAATACTTCTATTAAGTATTATTTCACATATCGTATTTGATGGTGTTAGTGGTCAGATATTACAGGATTATATTGAAAATGTGAGTTTTAAAAATGAAAATAATAATAAAACAAGTGATTATAAGAATTATGTTGATTTCTTCGATAAAACAATCAGTCCTAATGTAAAAAGGGAATTTTACCAAGTTTTCGAATTAGACAAGTTTACTACTCAAGTAAAAAATCAAAACAAAAAAATTGCATCAAAAGATTTGATAATGATAAATCATAAGATTGAAAATATTAACATTAATAACAACAATTTGTATGATCTGTTCGATTTAGTTGAAAGTGCATGGATCAGAAGCTTAAAATATGCATTTGGACTTGAAGAATTAGCATATTTCACTTTAAATGTTATAAGAAAAACAAAAAATTATGATTTTACTAATGATGTAGGTTTGTTTTTACAATTTATCCCTCATACTAATTCAGATTCTTTCATTTTTAAACAAACTCATTATAAAGAAAAATTCACATTTTTATATAATAACGATTTATCTAGTAATCATATTTTATTTGGAGATGATGAAGTATTAGAAAAAATAATAGATACTTCATATAGCTTTATACCAGTTTTGAATAACACAATCACTTTAGGAAACGTTGCAAAACAAATTACTGGTTTTGAAAAAAATAGCAGTAAAAAATGTTCAGGCATTCCCATAACTAATATATATTTTAAAGATAATACTATCTATTTTGAAGGCTTATTGACTACTTTAGAAAGTGAAAATAATGTGCGTTCTATGCTCAGCAATGCATTTCAATCTTTAAATAAATTTTAAACAAATCATAATAGAAAGGTATGCAGTTATGCTGATATTTAAACAAATCTTTCGTGATTTATCTCAAAACAAAGTGATAAATTCAATTGTTCTGTTGATAATTACAATTGCTGGACTACTTTTAGCAACTAGTGTAAATCTTTTACTTGTTAGTTCTGGTGGAGGGGAAAAACTAACTGAAACGGGTAAAATTGGTGATGCGATGATATACATTTCATCATCAGAAAAAAAAGATTTTGAAATAAATCGTTATTTTGATGATAGTAATAAAATCTCATCATTTGAAACAACTCAAACAATAGTAGTAGAAAAGAATAATTTAGAGTTTTCTGCGAACGGTAAGAGCTTTCAATCGCTTTCACCTAGTGTCACATATATGTTCTCAACTCTTCCGAAAAATTTAAACGTTGTCATTGATAAGGATAATAAACAGATTAAAAAAATTTCAGAAGGCAGTATTTATATACCTTATTATTTTCAAAAATTATATGATATAAAACAAGGAGATAAATTAATAATTAATTTATCACGTGATAAATTTGTTTTTGAAGTGAGAGGCTTCTTTAAAGATCCTTCTTTTGGTTCAAGTATGATGTCAATAAAAAGGATAATGATGAACCCTAACGATTACTCAAAATTGAAGAAATTAATAGATAAAAAGTATTTGTTTAATTTAAGTTCAGTTGTTTTTGATAATACTTATAATAGTTCTCATTTTGAAAAAGATTTTACTAACAATACTGGTTATATACCTACCGCAGTATTTTCAAAAGAGCTTTTCTCTCTTTCAAATTTTATGGATAACGGCATTATCGCAGCTTTATTGTTACTAATAAGCATTATAGTTGTATCTATAGTTATTTTAATTTTATTATTTTTAATAAATGCTTTAATAAGAGATGAGAACAAAAACATAGGTGTAATGAAAGCTATTGGTATACCTATAACAACAATTAAAAGTTTATACCTTTATAAATACATTATACTTTCTATAATTGGAGGAGGAATTGGTTTTGTTCTGTCACTATTTATAACAAATCGAATTATATTAGATTACTCCAAATCGATAATACTTCCTGATATTTCTGAAATATTATTATATTGCTTGATTTCGGAAATGGTAATGGTTGCTTCAATTGTTTTCTTAATGTATATTGGAATGAGAAAAATAAAAAAATATAGTCCAATTGAATTTTTACATGATCAAATCGAAAAGAGGAATAAGAATAAAAATGTCATTAAGATATATCGAACAAAATGTAAAAATATTGGAACAACTTTAGCCACAAACGAAGTACTTTCAAAACGGAAACAATATATTGTTTTGTCAACCATATTCACCTTGTGCATTTTTATTTTAGAAATTCCATTGGCGTTAAATTATACCATTAATAAAGAAGGGTTTATAAAAAATTATTCAGGAATTTCATATGGAGATATGTATGTATTGAATCGTGAAATTTATGACGATAATGGCTTTGTAGATATTGAAAAGACTGATCGAGATTTTAAAGAATTGACCGATGAATTTCAGAACAATAATTTGTCTGTGGAATTAACGAAGGAGTATGCTGGCAATGCATTGTTGATTTCTAACTCTGGCTCTACCCAAAAAAATATAACGTTTTTAATTAGTGATAACAATTTTAAAGAGAGTACTTTTCTCGTAGGAAATGCACCCATTGAAGATGACGAAATTGCAATAACGACAATTATTTCAAAACAATATAATATTTCGATTGGTGATAATATTAGATTAAAATTGGGTGATAAAGAGACAAAATGTAAAGTTGTTGGTATTTTTCAGTCTGTTTATAATGGTGGACAAGTTGTCAAACTAGGTGATAAATTTAAAAAAGATTATATTCTTTCAGTAAAATATATTGGAAATTTCACAGAGAAAACAAATTTTTCTGTTTATAATCTAAAGAAAAAATTCCCCAAATTGACAATATACTCCGCTGAAGAATACCTGGGAAATTCAGTGCAATCATTAACTATAGCAGTTAATTCGGCTGTAATTGTTATAATTATTGTTGATTTCATAATTATTCTTTTACTTTCATATGTTTTTATTGTTTTATTTATTAATCGAGAGAAGAATCAAATTGCAGTTTTGAAATCTATTGGGTCAAATTCGTCATTAATTAGAACCTGGCAAGGAAGCAGAATTATTATTGTTTTACTTACATCACTTTTTATGGGAATTTCTTTATCGATAATATTTGGAAATAGTTTTATACAAAGTGCACTAGGAAATTATGGAATTGCTCAAATAAATCTTGAATTTGATTTAGTTAAATCATATATATTTGTTCCAGTTATGTTTTTAACAATAACTATTTTAGGAATATTGCTTGGTTTAATACAAATTAATAAGATTAACTTTGAATCGATAAGTGATTAAAAGAGGTGAGAAATGTGAATAAAAGTATTATTTCAACTAAAAATTTAATAAAGTACTATGGGAAAACAAAAATATTAAACGAAATTAATTTTGATATTCATGAAGGTGATTTTATTGCTATAATGGGGCCATCAGGATCAGGAAAGTCGACATTGTTATACTCAATAAGTGGTATGCATGATTTTGATTCCGGTAGTGTAAAGTTTTTAAATTATGAGTTATTCAGACTTAAAGAAAAGAAAAGAATGAAACATAGACTTGAAGATATGGGATTTGTTTTTCAACAAATGCATATGTTAAAAAACTTATGTATAATAGATAATGTTATACTTCCTGCTCTAATTCTCCGTAAAGAAAAAAAAGAATATATTTTAAATCGTGCAAAGAGTTTGATGGAAAAATTAAATATTATAGATTGTAAGGATCGCTTGGTATCAGAAGTTTCAGGCGGTCAATTACAAAGAGCTTGTATTTGTAGGGCACTGATAAATAAACCAAAGGTTTTATTTGCAGATGAACCTACAGGAGCATTAAACTCTAAAGCTTCTAATGATGTAATGGAGATTTTTAAAACCATTAATAACGAGGGGACAACTGTTGTTTTTGTATCACATGATGTCAAAATTGCTTCGTACGCTAGTAAGGTAATTTACTTGCTTGATGGCAATATTAAAGGTGTGTTTGAATTTGATCAATTAGAAAAAGATACAAGCTCTAGAGAAAAGAAATTGAAAGCTTGGTTAGATGAGAAAGGCTGGTAACAATACAATTCGTTTGATTTACGATAAGATACTAAAAAGGAAAGGTGATCATTTTGAAGAATATTATTAAAATGAACTTTGGTTATTTCTGTATTGCTAGCCTATTAACAGTATTATCAGTTGGATTCGAAATAGCTGTTGCAATTATATTAATGCTGACATTGAATTCTGCATCTGACGGTTCACTAAATAAGCTGATCTCTATTTTGGTAGTTGGTATTTTAGTTTTAGTAGTAAATGTAATATTTAGTTATTTACTTAGATATTATAGAAATAACATTATTTTTAGAATAATGTGTAACTACAAAGAATATATTTTTCGTAAAATTTTAAACTTAAATACAAATTCTTTTAATACTAGTAAGACTGGAAGATTTATATCGGCTTTAAATAATGATGTGAATTCCATAGAGATTAATCTTGTTGAAAGTTATTTCACTATATTAAGATTAATAACGCTCCTTATTTGTGGTATAATTTCAATGGGGATATTAAATATCAGGATATGTATTATTGTATTGTTGCTTTCGATTCTTCCTTTAGCTGTTTCCCTTATATTTAGTAAAAAAGTTCAAGATTCAGAAAAAAATGTATCGTTAGTAAATGAATTATATACGTCTAGTATTAAAGATATGCTTAGTGGTTTTTCAGTAGTTAAAAGTTTTAATGCTGAGGATGAAATACTAAACGTATTTAACAAAGTAAATCTAAACGTTGAAACTGAGAAGAGACATAGGAGAAACAATATAACAAATATTGAAATTTGGACAAACTTTATTGGTTACTTCGTTGTAATGGCAATGATGGGTATAGGAGGTTATCTTGCTATTAAAGGTGAATTGAAAGTTGGTACTTTGCTTGCCTTTATTCAATTGTTTAATTACATAATAACACCATTTGAAAAATTACCTACAGTTATCTCTAAGTATAAGGCTGCTGATGAACTTATAACTAAAATTAAAGATTACCTTATTGAAAACAATGATAGTAACTTGATTTTAAAAAAACAATTCGATAATAAAATTGAAATCTGCAATGTGACTTTTGGATATGATAACAACGAGGATGTACTAAAGAATTTAAATTTCACATTTGAGAAAGGAAAAAGTTACGCAATTGTGGGAACAAGTGGGTCTGGTAAAACTACCCTCCTAAATATCTTATTGGGTATTAATAAACCAAATGAAGGCTCTGTGCAGATCGATGGAGTAAGCGTAAGTAGTATTAGTCCACAAAATATTAGCGATCTATTTTCTGTCGTACAACAAAATGTTTTTATTTTTGATACTACTATAGAAAATAACGTTACAATGTATAAACATTTTGATCAAGATATTGTAAATAAAGCCATTAAATTTTCTGGTCTATCAAATATTTGTAATGCAAGGGGAACACGATACATGTGTGGTGAGAATGGTAAAAATTTATCAGGTGGGGAAAAACAGAAAGTTTCGATTGCGAGAACATTAATAAAGCAAACACCGATAATTATAATGGACGAAGCTACAGCGTCATTAGATACTGAAACAACATTTGAGGTAGAAAATGCCATACTTGATTTAAAAAATACGACTCGAATTATTGTCACTCATAAATTATATTCAAATATGTTAAAAAAATATGACAAAATATTAGTATTAAAGAATGGTAGAATCATTGAAGATGGAAAATTCGATGAATTGCTAAGAGAGAGAGGTTACTTCTATATGCTGTATAGTTGTATGCAAGAATAGAGCATACAAGACTTGTTTAAATTTATTACAAAAACTTCTAATGGTTCATTGTATTACTTTAATTTATAACCTCGAATATTACACACAATACTTAAATTTAGTATTATAAACAACAAAAGCTAAGATTAATTAAATATTTCAAGTTAAAAATCTGATTTAAATTATTTATATATAATTGTAAATAAGAATATTATAGAAGAGGAAGTTTAATGAAACCTGGAGTACTTAAGATTTTTATATTTTCTGATGAAGATTTCTCCATTCTAAATTTCAATAGATTAATGATAAAGTTACCTATTGATAGAAGGAACTATGTAAATAAGTTTAAAAACTATGAAGATAAATGTAATTCATTAATTGCTTATTTGTTGACTGTTTACGGTATTAAAAAAATTTTTAATACTGAATTGAGTGGATTATCATTTTCTTACACTAATTTTGGCAAACCATATTTCACTAATTATCCGAATATACATTTTAATATTTCCCATATTAAATCAAAAGTGATTTGTGCTATTTCGGATAATCCAGTTGGTATAGATATTCAGGATATAGTTGAAATAAAAAAGAATTGTTATAGCAGTGTACTATCCACAAATGAAATAGAGTATTTATCTACTCATGACAATTCTAATATTGAATTTTTAAGAATTTGGGCTATAAAAGAAGCGTATACAAAATATACAGGATTGGGATTAAATCAAGATTTTGATAAATTAAACATAGTATCTTCAGAATCAAATGACATTAATTTTAACGGTACTAATATTCATGTTTTTTGCAATGAAAATTATTACATTGCTGTTTGTAGCAAAGGATGTTCTAATAATTGTAAAATAGAAAAAGTGAATTTAAAAGACTTGCTTTCGTTGGTATGAATTGATAAATTTTCCAGTAATCACTTAATTTGTTGTTAAGACTTATTCATCTTTATTAAAATGTAGATTTGTAAAAAATAAGTTAATGATCCTTGTGAATGTACTGACTCCAAAAAGTTAGACAATTAATTTTTATTTTTAGACGGTTAATAGATTTTGACCGTCTTTCTTAATATTGTCTCACCTATAATAGATATGCTTATGAGAAGTGTTTAATAAATTAATTTTAGTTCAAAATGTCCAATTTGGACACTTTGAATGATTTCTTAGTTTTATATATTATACTTTTCTCAGGAGAAAGCTAGATGTACAGACGTTTGAGAGATTTGAGGGAAGATCACGATTTGACCCAAAAACAAATAGCTAGAATACTTTCGTTTACAAACTCAGCTTATGCTAAAATTGAACGGGGTGAGCATGCCTTAACGGCAGATGTATTGGTAACTCTCTCAAACTTTTACGATGTCAGTACAGACTACCTATTGGGATTGACAGATTTTCCTGATAAAATTCGCTTTAGAAAATAATCTCCTCAATTTCATAGAGTGTGAAAATGAGGAGATTTTTTATTTGTTCTTTGAAAATTGAATAGTCCAAAATGGTACTTTCCTCATTTGTGGAGCAGATTTGAATGGTTCGCCATGATAAGAGCGATTTTAAAACCATCAATAAAATAGAGCGATACTTTATATGCCATGATACAAATGATATACAATGATACTTCTGATCGTTCAGGCTGCCACCGTAAAAGAGCAGCAAGTGAAATTCTTATGATGACCTCATCAGTCATACCATGGAGGAGAAAATATTTTTTAGGAAGGATAATGACATGAATATAAAATATATATCTGTCGAAAATTCCATTGCAGAATGGGCCGATAAAAAAGGAATTCTAAAAAGATGGGATGGTTTAAATCAATATACATTGAACAGATGGATTAAAGAAATGCGAGAAAACAGAACATTTTCCATGTATGTAATTAACCCAACCCATAAACTTGTTTTCATTAATCTAGAAGGATTTGAAAGTTTCTTAAGATGGAAGCAAAAGCGGACAAAATAAGGAAGTCATGGTATAATATAGGGTAGTTATTTATTCTATACAACAATGATTTATTTCTTTTTAAGAGTTAATAGGAATTAAATTATGTATTATGTAACTAAAACAAATTCAAAAGGGAAACCCTTATATCAAGTGGTTGAAAAGTACAAAGATCCACTAACAGGAAAGTGGAAATCAGTAACTGTAAGTTATACTAAGAATACTAGTAGGGCGAGGAAACAAGCTGAAAGAGAGGTTCTTGATAAAATAGATAGACTAACTACTTCATTTGAAAGTCAGTTTAGCCCTGAACTGATTACAACATTTGGAGAGTTAAAAGAAAATTGGTTTCAGACTTGGTGTGTCTCTGTTAAACCACAAACAATTCAGAGAGAACTACTGGTTATGAAGCGTCTTGGGAAAATTATAGGAGATGATTTTTTGTTAGACAGGATTACTCCACTTCTGATGAAAAATAGTCTCAATAAATATTTAGAAATGTATGATGCATCGCCTTCAACAATGACTCATATAAAAAGTACTTGTAATAAAATTTTTAATCATGGTGTGTTATATAATGTCATTAAGTTTTCTCCAATGACTGCGGTAAAACTAGATATTTCACTAGAGAAAAGGCGTAAAGCAAAAGAAAGACATGACTCTAAATTTCTAGAAATCCATGAATTACATGCATTTTTTGATGTGTTACGCCAATGCAGAAATGCAAACTATTATGATCTTGCTATAGTATTGTTGCTTACAGGTATTCGAATTAGTGAAGCAGCATTTTTACCATCAGATATTGATTTTGAAAAAGGAATCTTGCATATTGATAAGGCACTTCAATATCATTGTTTAAAAGTTGAACAATTTCATTTTGATACAACTAAAACACTCAATTCAATTAGAGAAGTAGCTTTGCCTGAAGCTGCAAGCGAAGCTATTAAAAGGACAATACAGAGAAATAAAGAGTTTGATGCTTATATGGAGAAACATCCCTGTCCTGCTTTTACACATTCTGAAAGTGTATTTAGAACAGAATACGGCTCTCCAATAACATCAAGCACTTTTCGTCAAATTTTGAAACGAATAGAAGGAAAATTATTGACAAATTGTTTAAGTGACTATGGTTTTAAGTGGGTAAAACATGTTACTCCCCATTCGTTTAGACATATGCATATTAGTTACCTTCAAAGTAATGAGATGCACATAGCAGTGAAAGATATTATGACTAGAGTAGGACACGCTAACTTTGAGACAACAATGGGCTATACACATAATATAAATCGTTCACAAGAAAATACTGTAAAAGCCTTAAATCAATTTGTAGAAAATCACAATTTCCATTTTGAAGAATTGAAAAGTTATACCTGTAAATATTCCAGAATGATTGAAAAATTGATTGAAACTAGTGATAATACCAATAAAGTAGAATTAAGTGTTGATGAGTTCAAAGACTTGTTACATCTTAGTCCACGTTACTCACCTAAAAATATTGTTTCAAATTTACTATTAAAAATCAAAAAAGATATTGTTAAATACCACCCACAGTTTGATATAAAGATTGTGAAATCAAGCGAGAATCAAATCAGAGGTTTTTCCATTGCATGGTAGTTTTGGTGTTCGCTTGGTGTTTAGACAATAGTAAAATAAAATAGGGGCTCTAAACCCTTGCTACGAAAGGAAAAAAACTCAATGGCTACTATTCAATGGTTTCCTGGTCACATGTCTAAAGCGCGTCGACAGGTTCAGGAAAATTTAAAATTTGTAGATTTTGTAACGATTTTGGTGGATGCACGCTTACCTTTATCTAGTCAAAATCCTATGTTGACCAAGATTGTTGGTGACAAACCAAAACTCTTGATTTTAAACAAGGCGGACTTGGCTGATCCAGCAATGACCAAGGAATGGCGTCAGTATTTTGAATCACAAGGAATTCAGACTCTTGCTATCAACTCCAAAGAGCAAGTGACTGTAAAAGTTGTAACAGATGCGGCCAAGAAACTCATGGCGGATAAGATTGCTCGCCAGAAGGAACGCGGCATCAAGATTGAAACCTTGCGTACCATGATTATTGGGATTCCCAATGCTGGTAAATCAACTCTCATGAATCGTTTGGCTGGTAAGAAAATTGCCGTTGTCGGCAATAAACCAGGTGTTACCAAGGGGCAACAATGGCTCAAAACCAATAAAGACCTGGAAATCTTGGATACACCAGGGATTCTCTGGCCTAAGTTTGAGGATGAAACTGTTGCGCTTAAGTTGGCCTTGACTGGAGCTATTAAAGACCAGTTGCTTCCTATGGATGAGGTAACTATTTTTGGTCTCAATTATTTCAAAGAACATTATCCAGAAAAGCTGGCCGAACGCTTCAAACAAATGAAAATTGAAGAAGAAGCGCCTGTTATTATTATGGATATGACCCGCGCCCTCGGTTTCAGAGACGACTATGACCGCTTTTACAGTCTCTTCGTGAAGGAAGTCCGCGATGGCAAACTCGGTAACTATACCTTAGATACATTGGAAGACCGCGATGGCGACAATTAAAGAAATCAAAGAACTCCTTGCAACGGTCAATGCCCTAGATAGCCCTGTTTTTTTAGAACTCGAAAAGGATACTCGCTCTGGAGTTCAAAAGGAAATCAGCAAGCGTAAAAAAGCCATTCAAGCTGAATTAGATGAGGATCTTCGTTTGGAATCCATGCTTTCCTACGAAAAAGAACTTTACAAGCAAGGATTGACCTTGATAGCAGGTGTTGATGAGGTCGGCCGAGGTCCTCTGGCTGGGCCAGTAGTTGCTGCAGCCGTTATTTTGCCTAAAAATGGTAAGATTAGAGGCCTCAACGACAGCAAGAAAATTCCTAAAAAGAAACATCTAGAAATTTATCAAGCCGTTCAAGATCAAGCCTTATCAATCGGCATTGGTATCATGGATAATAGAGTCATCGACCAAGTCAATATCTATGAAGCAACCAAACTGGCCATGAAGGAAGCAATCTCCCAGCTTAGTCCTCAACCTGAACATCTCTTGATAGATGCCATGAAACTGGAGTTGCCAATTTCACAAACCTCCATCATCAAAGGAGATGCCAACTCCCTCTCGATTGCAGCAGCTTCTATAGTAGCCAAGGTGACACGTGATGAATTGATGAAGGAATACGATCAGCAGTTCCCTGGCTATGATTTCTCTGCTAATGCAGGATATGGAACTGCTAAACACCTAGAAGGACTGGAAAAACTAGGAGTTACCTCAATTCACCGGACCAGTTTTGAACCCGTTAAATCGCTGGTTTCTGGAGAAAAAGAAAGATAAGTTAGAAGGAATGATTATGGAGGAACAGTCAGAAACACTCAGTTCTAAGAAAGAATTTGCCTTTGCCTCAAGTACCATATTATCCCAAGTAGGACGAGGAATCATCGTCGGTCTCGCCGTTGGGATAATCGTCGGATCCTTTCGTTTCTTAATTGAAAAAGGCTTCCACCTGATACAAGGACTTTATCAAGATCAAGCGCACCTAGTGCGCAATCTTTTTATACTGGTTTTATTTTACATACTCATCTGCTGGCTCAGTGCGAAATTAACTCGATCAGAAAAAGATATCAAAGGCTCAGGAATTCCTCAAGTCGAAGCCGAACTGAAAGGCCTTATGACCCTCAACTGGTGGGGTGTTCTTTGGAAAAAATATATTCTAGGAATTCTAGCTATTGCCAGTGGACTCATGCTAGGGCGTGAAGGGCCAAGTATTCAACTTGGAGCAGTTGGTGGTAAAGGTATTGCCAAGTGGCTCAAATCCAGTCCAGTTGAGGAACGTTCCTTGATTGCTAGTGGTGCAGCTGCAGGACTAGCTGCAGCCTTTAATGCACCGATTGCAGGACTTCTCTTTGTGGTAGAAGAAGTTTATCACCATTTTTCACGCTTTTTCTGGGTCTCAACTCTAGCAGCCAGTCTCGTAGCAAACTTTGTCTCTTTGCTCATATTTGGCCTAACACCCGTACTGGACATGCCAGACAACATCCCACTCATGACCCTGGATCAGTATTGGATTTACCTCCTTATGGGAATTTTTCTTGGACTTTCCGGTTTTCTCTATGAGAAGGCTGTATTAAACGTCGGCAGAGTTTATGACTGGATTGGTCAAAAAATTCGTTTAGATAGAGCTTATTATCCAATTCTGGCCTTCATTCTCATCATACCAGTCGGAATTTTCTTACCTCAAATCCTTGGTGGTGGAAATCAGCTGGTTCTTTCCTTAACTGAGCAAGATTTTAGTTTTCAAGTTCTATTAGTTTACTTTTTGATTCGCTTTATTTGGAGTATGATTAGTTATGGAAGTGGTCTTCCAGGTGGAATTTTCCTACCAATTTTGGCGCTAGGTTCCTTACTTGGTGCCCTAGTTGGTGTTATTTGTGTCAATCTTGGACTTGTCAGTCAAGAGCAATTCCCTATATTTGTCATTCTAGGAATGAGTGGCTATTTTGGAGCAATATCCAAAGCTCCCTTAACTGCTATGATACTTGTGACTGAGATGGTAGGAGATATTCGTAACCTCATGCCACTTGGATTAGTCACCTTAGTCGCCTACATCATCATGGATCTACTCAAAGGTGCGCCAGTCTATGAGGCTATGTTGGAAAAAATGCTGCCTGAAGAAGCATCAGATGAAGGAGAAGTCACCCTCATTGAAATCCCTGTTTCAGATAAAATAGCAGGAAAACAAGTACACGAACTCAACTTACCACATAACGTACTCATCACTACTCAAGTCCATAATGGTAAGAGCCAAACAGTTAACGGCTCAACCAGAATGTATCTCGGCGATATGATTCATTTAGTTATTCCAAAAAGTGAAATTGGGAAAGTCAAAGATTTGTTGTTGTAGAAGTTTTTTCACATAATTTATATTATGTGAAAAACAATTTCTTAATTAAACATATTAGAAAACCGATTCTCAGCAATGAGGTCGGTTATTTATTGTTAGAAATATTATAATATATTATAAAAATGATTAAATTATTCTAGGTTATAGTACAATAAGAAAAAAGGAGAAAAACTTAAATGAACAATTCCAGCACTAAAAAAATTATAAAAGGCTGCTAATCGTTTTGTTAATCGCAATCATCACAGCAGGAGGTGTTTTTATGTTTAGCATGTTAGGGAAATCCAAAGAAGAGCGTCGAAATAGAGAATATGAAGTTAGTTTGGTAAATACCTTAAAGAATTCCTATGAAGGGATTGAGGAAGTTCATATAACCGACTCTTCATATGAATCAATTCCGTCAGATGCTTGGGGAGCTAAAGTTAAAATAAAATCAAGTTTTGACCAAAAGTCGAAAACAATTGCAAGAGATACTAAAGCAACAATAACAAGTATTAACAACCAAATGGACACTGCAATACAAGGAAAAGTCCGCAAAAGTCTTGAAACAAAAATACCTAATATGTTAGTCAAGTATGATGATGTATAAAGAAGAATTTTTCGTATGGTTATATAGTTTTCTTTGCATCTATGTCCTCTATAACATCTTTCCGAAAAACTATAATTTTCTTGAAAAATAAATAAGTCTATGCTATACTACTAGTAGACTTATTTACGGAGAAAATACATGAAACGTGAAATTTTACTGGAACGAATCGACAAACTAAAACAAATCATGCCCTGGTATGTTCTGGAATACTACCAATCTAAGCTTGCTGTTCCTTACAGTTTTACAACCTTGTACGAATACCTCAAGGAATACGATCGATTTTTCAGCTGGGTTTTGGAGTCTGGTATCTCAAACGCAGATAAAATGGCTGATATTCCTTTATCTGTCTTGGAAAATATGTCTAAGAAAGACATGGAATCTTTTATCCTTTATCTTCGAGAACGTCCTTTGCTGAATGCCAATACAACAAAACAAGGTGTTTCACAGACAACTATCAATCGGACCTTGTCAGCACTTTCTAGTCTTTACAAGTATCTGACCGAGGAGGTTGAAAACGATCAGGGGGAACCTTATTTCTATCGTAATGTAATGAAGAAAGTTTCAACAAAGAAAAAGAAAGAAACACTTGCTGCCAGAGCTGAAAACATCAAGCAAAAACTCTTTTTAGGTGATGAAACAGAAGGTTTTCTTACTTATATTGACCAAGAGTATCCACAACAACTCTCAAATCGCGCCCTATCATCATTTAATAAAAATAAAGAACGAGATTTGGCCATTATTGCCCTTCTCTTGGCGTCTGGCGTCCGCTTGTCTGAAGCTGTTAATCTGGATCTAAGAGATCTCAATCTCAAGATGATGGTTATTGATGTCACTCGAAAAGGTGGCAAACGTGACTCTGTCAATGTCGCTGCCTTTGCAAAACCTTATCTAGAGAATTATCTAGCCATTCGTAATCAACGCTATAAGACAGAAAAAACAGATACAGCCCTTTTTTTGACTCTCTACAGAGGTGTTCCTAATCGTATCGATGCTTCCAGCGTTGAAAAAATGGTTGCTAAGTACTCTGAGGACTTCAAAGTCCGTGTAACACCCCATAAACTACGGCATACCCTAGCAACTAGGCTCTATGATGCCACTAAATCTCAAGTTTTGGTCAGCCATCAGCTAGGACATGCCAGCACACAAGTCACTGACCTCTATACCCATATCGTTAATGATGAACAAAAGAATGCTCTAGACAGTTTATAAAATACATAAAATAAATTATGTAATATATGATTTTAAAAAAAGAAGCTGGTCCTACAACCAACTTCTTTTTGATTTATCCAACTACCGCTTCAGCGATCTCTTCACGGCTAATACCAGCGAAGTAGCGTGTGATATCAATAGTTTCTAGCGCCTTAAGAACATCTTCGCGTTCGTATTTCACTCCACGAAGAACATCTTCTACTGCAGCAACGTCTTCAATACCAAAGAAGTCACCATAAATCTTGATGTCTTGGATTTTTGATTCAGTAACGTTAGCAAAGACTTCCACCTTACCACTAGTGAATTTTGTTCCACGACGGACGTTAAATTCAGGTGATTTACCGTAGTTCCAGTCCCAAGTACCAAACTTAGTATCCTTGATGCGATTGATTTCAGCCAATTCTTCCTCAGAAAAAACGTATTCAGTCATTTCTGGGTACTCTTTTTTCATGTATTCCAAGAGTAAATCACGGAATTCTTCAACTGTGATTTTTTCTGGTAATTCATTGACAATATTGGTTACACGAGCACGAACCGATTTCACACCTTTTGATTCAAATTTATCCTTTGAAACCTTAAGGGCATTTGCGAGGACTGACAAATCAACGTCAAAGAGCAAGCAACCGTGGTGCATGATACGGCCATTGATATAAGCTTGGGCATTGCCGCAGAATTTCTTGCCATCAATCTCTAAGTCATTGCGACCTGTGAACTCAGCTTTAACTCCAAGTTGAGCTAGTGTATTGATAACCGGAGTTGAGAAGCTCTTAAAGTCAAAAGCCTTGTTTTCATCTTCTTTTGAGATAATCGTGTAATTGAGGTTATTTAGATCGTGATAAACGGCTCCACCACCGCTGATACGGCGGACCACCTCAATGCCATTTTCTCGAACATAATCACGGTTGATTTCTTCGATAGTGTTCTGGTGACGACCAACAATGATGGATGGCTTGTTAATCCAAAGTAGGAAGATTTGATCCTCATCCAAAAGGTGTTTAAAGGCATATTCTTCCAAGGCGATATTAAAAGCAGTGTCGTTTGAATGATTGATAATGTATTTCATGATATCCCTTTATACGATAGAGACTGGAAAACACCTTTCCAGTCTAATCTATCTTTCTTTTATTTTTTCTTAGGTGAATGGATAGCCATTCCTAGAACATCCGCAAATGCTTCGTACATGACTTCAGAGTAGGTTGGGTGTCCATGGATAGTCTTCAACATTTCTTCAACTGTGATTTCCATTTCGATAATGCTTGAGGCTTCGTTAATCAATTCTGCAGCTGCAGGACCGATGATGTGAACACCAAGGATTTCCCCGTATTTCTTATCTGCGATGACTTTTACGAAACCTTGAGCTGCATCTGAGGCAATGGCACGACCGTTTGCGGCAAAGTTGAATTTACCGATGGCAACATCGTATTTCTCACGGGCTTGTTCTTCTGTCAAACCTACTGCTGCTACTTCAGGAAGAGTGTAGATGGCTGCAGGAGTCAAATTCAATTTGGCAACAGCATGATTTCCTTTAAGAGCATTTTCAGCGGCAACTTCACCCATACGGAAGGCTGCGTGAGCCAACATCTTAGTACCGTTGATGTCACCTGGTGCATAAATGCCTGGAACAGAAGTTTCCATGTATTCGTTGACCTTGATGCGACCACGATCTAATTCAAACTCAACCTCTCCGATACCTTCAAGGTCTGGCACACGACCGATTGAAAGAAGAGCTTTGTTTGCAATGATATCGTCTTTTCCTTCAACCTTGATACGAAGTTGACCATTTTCCTCAATGATTTCTTGCAGTTTAGTACCAGTCAAGATGGTCATTCCTTTACGTTCAAGGATCAAACGAAGATTCTTAGAAACTTCCGCATCCATAGCTGGAACAATACGGTCCATCATTTCGATAACAGTCACTTTAGAGCCAAATGTCATGAAGGCTTGACCGAGTTCGATACCGACAACTCCACCACCGATGATAACAAGGCTTTCTGGTACTTCATTCATTTCAAGAATGTCATCACTAGTCATGACAAGTGGAGATTCCATACCAGGGACATTGATCTTGCTGACTTTTGAACCACCAGCAAGAATGATTTTTTTGGTTTCAAGCAATTCAGATCCATTTACCAAGACATTCTTGTTTTTAGTGATGGTACCAATACCCTTATGAACCGAAACTCCGTAACTACGAAGAAGACCTGCAACACCGCCAACCAAAGTATTGACAACTTTAGACTTAGTTTCAAGGAGTTTTTCCATATCTACAGTGAAGTTAGGATTTTCAATCACGATACCACGGTTTGCGGCATGACCGATGTTTTCAATGATTTCAGCATTGTGAAGGTAGGTCTTGGTTGGAATGCATCCACGGTTCAAGCACGTTCCACCAAGTTCAGATTTCTCAACGAGGGCAACCTTACCGCCGAGTTGAGCAGCTTTAATGGCTGCAACATAACCAGCAGGACCTCCACCAATCACAACGATATCAAAGGCATCATCGCTCTTACCATCGTCGTTTGAGGCACTTGCTGTAGGTGCTGGGCCAGCTTCTGGCGCTACCGCTCCAGCTGTTGGGATATTTTCCCCTTCTTCACCAAGGTAACCGATAACTTCCGTTACAGGAACTGTTTCACCGTCCCCTTTAAGGATAGCAATCAAGTAACCGTCTTCTTCGGCTTCCAATTCCATGCTGACTTTATCAGTCATGATTTCCAAAAGGATTTCTCCTTCTTTTACAAATTCTCCGACTTTTTTATTCCATTGGACAATTTGTCCTTCTGTCATATCCACGCCGGCTTTTGGCATAATTACTTCTAAGGCCATGTCTTCCTTCCTTTATCTATATCTTAAAAATGAATACTCTTGTTCTTAAATCAACATTGAGATTGGATTTTCAATCAATTCTTTCAAGTCTTTCATAAATTTAGCACCAGCCATACCATCTACAACACGGTGGTCAATGGTTAATCCTAGACTCATGATTGGGCGAATAACAATCTCACCATTGACGACAACTGGCTTCTCAATTGTCGAACTCACACCAAGGATAGCTGAGTTTGGTTGATTAATGATCGGACCAAAGGACTGTACGCCAAACATTCCCAAGTTACTGATTGTAAATGTTGAATTTTGCAGTTCGCTTGGAGCCAATTTTCCATCCAAAGTACGACCAATGACATCTTTGAAGGCTACGACCAACTCTGACAAGCTTAGTTTTTCAGCATTGTAAACAACTGGTGTCATCAACCCATTATCCATACCAACTGCCATGGCAAGATTGACGTAATTATGAGTGATAATGGTCTTGCCATCTTCTGTCAATGAAGCGTTGATGTATGGGTGTTTCATAAGAGTCTTAACAACCGCAAGCGAAAGAAGGTCTGTTACAGTAGTCTTCTTCCCAGTTGCTTCCATGATTGGCTCCAGAACCTTCTTACGAAGAGCCAATATTTCAGTCATATCAACTTCATAGTTGAGGGTGAAGGTTGGAGCAGTTAAGTAAGATTCAACCATACGCTGGGCAATAACCTTACGCATTGGTGTCATTGGGATACGCTCAATTTCACCGTATGGTGTTACATTATCAGGAACTTCTTCCACTTTTTCAATCTGGGCAGGAGACTTGATGGTATCGTTTTCGATATTTTCAGGAAGCAAGGCTAAAACGTCCTTCTTCATGATTTTACCACGATGACCCGTTCCTTGGATTTCCTGCCAAGCAATATTATGTTCGAGGGCAATTCGTTTTGCAAGTGGCGAAATGCGAACCACGTTTGTGTCTTTATAAGTTTCCACGTCTTCTTTGTGGACACGACCGTTTGCACCTGAGCCAGAAACATCGTAGAGGTTGATCCCTAGATCATCCGCTAACTTTCTAGCTGCAGGAGTCGCTCTTAGCTTGTCATCAGCCATGACCTCTCCAATTCTAATTATGATACTAAGGGCGTTAAAAGCGACTGAAAAATAGGAAATCTACGCGGGCTTCGATGAAGCCAAGGAGATTTATCTTTTTTCCGAGCTTTTAGCCCGTGTTCAACTCTACAAGTAACTTGGACACGGAACGTGTCTCAAGTTACTACGGTTGCCGCTATCAGGCGGTCAACCTAGTAGACTTACTAAGTCGTTCGTCGAATATTATCGATTCGACTCCCTCCTGTCGCAACTTTGCAAGTAACTTGGATACGTAATGCATCTCAAGTTGCTACGGTTGCCACTATTACGCGGTCAACCTAGTAGACTTACTAAGTCGTTCGTCGAATAACATCGATTCGACTCCCTCCTGTCGCAACTTTGCAAGCAAATTGGATACAACACGTATCTCAAGTTGCTACGATTGCCACTATTAGGCGGTCAACCTAGTAGACTTACTAAGTCGTTCGTCGAATAACATCGATTCGACTCTCTCCTGTCGCAAATTTGCAAATAACTTGGGTACAATACATATCTCAAGTTACTAAAGTTAAAAACAACCGTTATTTTACATAATTTATTTTATGTAATTCTATTCTTTGTTATAGGTTTTACGGATGGCATCTTTGATGCTTTCAACGGTTGGAATCATTGCATTTTCTAGGTTTTGTGCATAAGGCATTGGCACATCTTCTCCTGCGCAACGGCGGATTGGTGCATCTAGATAGTCAAATGCTTCTGACTCTGAAATAATTGCTGAAATCTCTCCGATATAGCCGCTTGTTTTATGGGCATCGTTAACCAGAACAACCTTACCAGTCTTCTTAACTGAGTTAATGATGATATCCTTATCAAGAGGTACAAGGGTACGTGGGTCAACAATCTCAACAGAAATTCCTTCTTCTGCTAATTCTTCAGCAGCTTGAACCACACGACGGAGCATTTTTCCATAAGTAACAACTGTTACATCCGTTCCTTCGCGTTTGATTTCACCGACTCCAAGTGGAATCGTGTAGTCTGGATCAACTGGTACTTCCCCTTTTTGGTTAAATTCTGACTTGTACTCAAGGATAATAACAGGGTTATTATCACGGATAGAAGACTTAAGCAGTCCTTTCATGTCCGCAGGCGTACCTGGTGCTACAACCTTAAGTCCTGGGATATGAGTGAACCAAGACTCTAGAGATTGTGAATGCTGGGCTGCAGAACCAACTCCGTTACCAGCTGCACAACGAACAGTCATTGGAACCTGACCTTTCCCACCAAACATATAGCGTGTTTTAGCTGCTTGGTTTACGATATTGTCCATGGCAATGACCGAGAAGTCCATAAAGGTCATATCGACGATTGGACGAAGGCCTGTCATGGCTGCTCCTGCTGCTGCACCTGAGATGGCAGCTTCAGAAATCGGACAGTCACGAACACGTTCTGGACCAAATTCTTCGAGCATTCCGACAGAAGTTCCGAAGTCTCCTCCGAAGACACCGACGTCTTCTCCCATCAAGAACACATTTTCATCGCGACGCATTTCCTCAGACATAGCAAGGATAATGGTGTCACGGAAGGACATTGTTTTTGTTTCCATTTTATCTCTTTCTCCTTAGTCTGCGTAAATATCTTCAAATGCTGATTCAAGTGGTGGGAATGGACTTTCTTCCGCAAATTTAACAGAAGCTTCTACTGCTTCCTTGACTTGCGCTTGGATTTCTTCCAATTCTTCAGCACTTGCAATAGTGTTTTCAATGAGGTACTTGCGAAGGTTTTCGATCGGGTCTTTTTGTTTCCACAACTCCACTTCTTCACGCGTACGATATTTACCAGGGTCAGATGATGAGTGACCGAGCCAACGATAAGTGACACTTTCAATCAAGACTGGACCATTACCACTGCGAACATGATCTACGGCTTTCTTAAATCCTTCATAGACTTCGATAACATTGTTTCCATCTTCGATGAACATTCCAGGAATTCCATATGCAGCACTACGTTGATGGATATGTTCTACATTGGTCATTTTCTTGATATCCGCAGAGATACCGTAACCGTTGTTAATGCAATAGAAAATGACTGGCAGCTTCCAGATAGAAGCCATGTTCACTGCTTCGTGGAAAACACCTTCATTGGTCGCACCATCTCCAAAGAAGCAGACAACGATTTTACCGGTATTTTGCATTTGCTGACTGAGGGCTGCACCAACAGCGATTCCCATACCACCGCCTACAATACCATTGGCACCAAGGTTCCCAGCATCAAGGTCGGCGATATGCATAGAACCACCTTTACCTTTACAGGTTCCAGTGTATTTACCAAGGATTTCAGCCATCATTCCATTAAGGTCAATTCCTTTGGCAATAGCTTGTCCGTGACCACGGTGGTTTGAGGTAATTAGATCATCTGGATTGAGAGCCAACATAGCACCCACGTTAGCCGCCTCTTCTCCAACAGAAAAGTGCGTCATTCCTGGCACTTTCCCTTTCTTTACTAATTGCGCAATTTTTAAGTCCATACGACGGATTTCTTCCATCTTACGGAACATCTCTAGCAAAAGATTTTTATCTAAAGTTGACATCTTCTTGCCTTTCTAAGTTTCTTCTTACCTTACTATTTTACCGTTTTTGGCAAATACTGTCAAAGTTTTTCTTAAGAAAAATTCACAAAATAAAAAAGAAAACCCCATGAAAACAAGGGATTTGCTTACAAAGAATATTTTTTCACAAACTTTTTAGCATTTAGATTTTTCCAAAGATTCAAATCTCTTCATAATCACAGTTAAACGCCAACGGTAGAGAGCACCACTTACGATTAGACTAATAATCAAACCAATCCAGTAAGAATAAGCTCCAAAATCTGTTAGAGAGTCGAATACCATAGCTACTGGGAGTGTCACCCCCCAATAGCCAACCAAACCAAGGTAAAAAGGAATCACTGTATCCTTATACCCTCGCAAAATTCCCTGAAGGGGGGCCGCAAAGGTATCTGCTAACTGGAAGAAGAGACTGTAAGTCAAAAAACGCGCTGTCAGATCGATAAATTCTGGGTCGTTACCATAAAGACTGGCCACATTTCCCCTAAAAATGTAAAGGAAAGATAAGGTGAAGCCTGCAAAAATAAGGGCTGTCCATCTTCCTAAACCAATATAGGTTTTCGCATCATCAAATCGCTTGGCTCCCACTTCATAGGAAACAACAATAGCCATAGCAGATGAGATACTCATAGGAAAGGCGTACATGAGAGTTGAAAAGTTCATAGCTGACTGGTGACTAGCGATAATCAAGGATGAGAACTTAGCCATAATCAAACCAACCACGGAAAAGATAGCCACTTCCGCGAAGACAGTTCCCCCAATAGGCAAACCCAATCGAACTCCTTCCTTGATTTTATCCATATTAAGTGGAATTCGTTTCTCAAGATGTAGGGCTTTGAGCTTCTCCTGTTTAAATAGAACCAGAACAGAAATTCCCAGCAAGACCCAGTAGGCTAAAGAAGTACCTAAACCAGAACCAGCACCTCCCAATTCTGGAACACCAAAGGCTCCGAAAATCAAGAGATAATTAAATCCACTATTGAGAGGAAGCAACAAAAGCATGAGATACATGGACAGCTTGGTCAAGCCCAGCGAATCCAGCAAGGACCGAATGACACTAAAGAGCAACAGGGGGATAATTCCGATAGATAAAAACCAAAGATAACGAACTGCTACTGCCGCCACTGGTGCTTCTAGTCCAATATGATTCAAGATTGGTGGTGCCAAGAAAAGTACCATCCCCAGCAAGACCACAGATAGTCCCAAAGCCAAATAGATAAATTGGTAAAAATCAGACGCAACTTCTTCCTTTTTGCCTCGCCCAAGATGGTGACCAATGATGGGCACAAGGGCTGATACAATCCCTGTCAGGAATGTAAAGAAAGGATTCCAGATACTGGTTGCCATAGACACACCAGCCAAGTCCATGGTATTGTATTGTCCTGTCATAGTCGTATCAACAAAGGAGGCAGAATAATTTGCAAATTGATAAATCAGTATAGGGAAAAATATCTTTAAAAATAAGATAAACTTATCTTTAAAATGATGGGTTTGGTACATATAAGCTCTCTATTCTTTTTGTTTACAGAGCAGACTCCCACCTAGTTTTGATAGACGATTTGTCCCTTACAGATGGTGTATTTAACCTGCCCTTTTAAGGTTTCACCGATGAATGGTGAATTAGCTGCTTTTGAAGCAAAATGGGAGTCCACAAGACGGTCAGCCTTAACATCAAAAATAGTGATGTCCGCTGGGCCATTCTCAGCCAAGTAACCTGCTTCAAAGTTGTAAAGCTTGGACGGGTTGTATGTCATTTTTTCGAGTAATTCCATCAAGCTTAACTCACCAGCTTCGACCAAATAAGTCAATCCAAGAGATAGAGATGTTTCTAAGCCAGTCATACCAGATGGCGCTTTGGTAATATCTTCGACATTTTTCTCATCTGCATGATGAGGCGCGTGGTCAGTCGCGATAACTGTGATGACACCTGACTTGAGACCTTCAATCACGGCACGACGGTCTGATTCCAAACGAAGCGGTGGATTCATCTTAGCATTGCTACCTTGTGTCAAAAGAAGTGCTTCTGTCTTAGAGAAATGCTGTGGCGCTACTTCTGCTGTGACTTGCGCGCCTAGCCCTTGAGCAAACTCAACTACTTTGACACTTTCTTCCTTAGACAAATGCTGAATATGGACATGAGCCTTAGTTGCATAGGCAATCATGACATCACGCGCCATCATAGCGTACTCAGCCACCCCAGTCGCACCGCAGATATGGAAATGTTCTTTAGCGATATTTTCATTAAAGCCAAGAACACCGTTCAAACCTGGATCTTCCTCATGAAGACTAATAAAGGTATTAAGCTTTTTAGCTTCCTCCATGGCTTCCTTGACAACTTTACTGCTCTCAAGCGGAATACCGTCATCAGAAAAACCAACAGCTCCAGCTTCTAAGAGTGCTTTAAAGTCAGTCAAATCTTGGCCATTAAAGTTTTTAGTAATAGTCGCAACCGTCTTGACATTAATCTTTTCCTTGGCAGCTGATTGGAGAACTTCTTTCAAAGTCTCTACGTCTGAAATAGTTGGACTGGTATTAGCCATCATAACTACAGTTGTAAAACCACCTGCAGCGGCTGCTAGGGCACCAGTATGAATGTCTTCCTTGTGGGTTTGACCAGGTTCACGGAAATGAACATGAATATCGACCAAACCAGGAGCAACTACTAGACCAGTAGCATCAATCGTTTCTGCTCCTTCTTCTTTGATTTCAGGCGCAATTTTGACAATCTTTCCATCTTCAACCAAAACATCACACACTTGATCCAAACCAGACTTGGGATCCATTACACGACCATTTTTGATTAGTAGCATCTGCTTTCTCCTTTATTCATAGAAATCAACTTGGGTATCCAACAATTTATCACCATCATAAACAAACTTGGCTGAGAAGAAGGGTTTATCCTCTAAAAGCCACTCAACAAAGGTATGGTCACCTTCCCAAGTCGGCTTACTCAAAACCTCGTCATAAGGAACCCATTCCAGTGTTCCCTCGTTGCAGTCAATCAAGTCGCCCTCAAACTCCGTCACCTTAAAAACATAGGTGTACCAGTCTAAACCTGGTGTGAATTCAGGAAAAGTGATGACACCTTTTAGAACTGGCTTGGCTTTGAGCCCTGTTTCTTCGAGGATTTCACGTGTCGCGCATTCCTGAGGCGTCTCTCCACGCTCTAGTTTACCACCCACACCAATCCATTTCCCTTCATGGACATCATTGGGCTTCTTATTACGGTGGAGCATGAGCAGTTCTTTCCCGTTATCAATGTAGCAAATCGTCGCTAACTGAGGCATATTTTCTCCTTATCTAAGCCAATCAATTGGCTCTTGTCCTATCTCTTTTAAGAATGCATTGGCCTTGGAAAAAGGCTTGGAACCCCAAAATCCTCTATAAACTGACAAAGGACTGGGATGGGCTGATTCAATAATCAAGTGATGAGGATTGGTAACTAAAGCCTTCTTCTTACGTGCGTAGGCTCCCCAGAGTATAAAGACTACTGGTCTATCTAGATGATTGACCACCTGAATCACAGCATCCGTAAAAGGCTCCCATATCTGACCAGCATGACCATTGGCCTGTCCAGCTGGTACAGTCAAGCAAGCATTAAGAAGCAAGACTCCTTGCTCAGCCCATGCTGTCAAATCATGGGATTTCTTAACGCCAAGATCATCTGACAATTCTTTCAAGATATTTTGTAAGGATGGCGGAGCTGGAATAGAGTCAGGTACAGAAAAACTCAAGCCTTGCGCTTGACCTGGGCCGTGATAGGGATCTTGCCCTAGAATGATCACCTTAACCTCTTCGAGCGGTGTTGTCAAGAGAGCCTGAAAAACCTTTTCCTTGGGTGGATAAACAGTCCCCTGAGCATAGACCTGCTCCATAAACTGATTGATTTTCCCGAAATAACCTTCAGGTAATTGCTCCTTAATCAAAGCATGCCAAGACGAGTGTTGCATCTTTCCCTCCTTTATCTTATCCATCTAAAAGCACGTCTTAATTCATCCGTACCATTTTTAAAAAAGCATAAACCATGTGCAAGTATAATCTTATCCGGTTTCCAGTTTAACATACAGGAAAAGGAAACCTTTGCTTCCCTTTGTCTTCCTAAAAAAGTCATCCGATAATCAATAGGAGTTTGACCATCAGGGGCTGTTACACGAGCTAAACGATAGAATTTTCTGCGGATTGGACTAGCTATCTTTTCAGGTTCAAAATTCTCTATAAGGTCTGTTACAATGAGTGTTTTAGTTGATTTATGAAAAAACACGACCTCTTCGATGACAGAACTTCCCTTAAAAATAAGCTGATCAATCTCATCAGACCATAGGTCAGGAGCCTTATCTGTTAAGGCAGCATCAAATTCCACCTTGACATTCTGACTTTTCGCTCTCTCTTCAACTCCTGGACTAGACCATGCTTGCGCATGAGGATATCTTTTTCTCCAATCTGCAATATAGGCGTAGTGAATCTTATTTGGTGAAATCAGGTAAGCTACTCTGCCCAGAGCGTCCAGTTCAGTAAAGAGTTTCTCGTTTGGCGCAATAGGAGAATGAATCCAAAGTTTGCCATCATTTAACTTAATCACCGTCATACGTGTCTGAAAAGGAAGTTTGAAGATCTTCATATCCATTTGAATCAAATCACCATCCACTATCCAGATATTTTGATCAACTTCCTTTAGTGTATACAATGGTTCATAAAGAGAAAGTTCTGGCCTTGACATCGTTAACTATTCCTTCGTTTTTACTGCCTCTATTATAGCAAAAAGTGGCTATCTAAACCACTTTTTACAGTTTATCTAAACAATCCAGCAAGTCTTGGTAAGAATGGACTTCGTAAGTCGGCTGGGCTTGTGTGGGATTTTCGAGGTGATGAGGGTTGTACCAAATCGTGTCAATTCCAGCATTATTGCCACCTTGAATGTCGGCGGTTAGGGAATCTCCAATCATCAGCGTCTTTTCTTTGCTAAAACCTTCAATCTGCTGACCAATTTTTTCATAAAAGAGAGTATCCGGTTTTTGTGTTTGCAGCTGTTCAGAGATAAAGACTTGATTGAAATATGGTGCCAGACCCGATTGAGCCAAACGTCCTGTCTGAATGGCAGTAATGCCATTTGTCGCAGCATACAGCTCATAATCTCGCTCGATGAGGTTGTCTAAGAATTCATGAGCGCCTAAAAAAGTTTGTCCCTGTTGAGCGAGGTAAAATTGGTAACGCCGGGCTAGAAAACTACCGTCTTTTTCCTGTCCAAAATGAGCAAATAAACGAGAAAAGCGCGTGTTAACCAGCTCTTGTTTACTGATTTTCTTTTGCTCCAAGTCCTTCCAGAGAGCCTTGTTCATGGGAACGTAAAAGTCTTTGTAGGCCTGAATATCTGCAACTCCTTCTTCTTTTAGAAGTTGCGTCAAAGCCACATCCTCAGCAGCATCAAAATCAAGAAGAGTGTGGTCAAGGTCGAAAAGTAGAAATTTGTAGGACAATTTGGTGTTTTCCTTTCTGAAAAGCATTATAAATATTATAGCATAAAGTAAGAAAGCCATACCAATTTATTCCATCTATTTGACATACAATTATCGCAACTAAAGGCTACAAGTATACTTATAAATCACTCTTCTAGACTTTTGATTGTCAAAATCTTTCAGAATAGAACAATTCTAACTATCGAACGTCCTGAATTCATAAATATCTATGTAATTCTAAACTTAGAATTCCTATAAACTAAATGTTTTCTTACTATTCTAAGTGATTGATTTCCTTAAATTTTAATTTTTGAAGGATTCTAAAGCTAGAATAGTCCCATCACAATCTGTTTTGAATGATTCACAATTTAGAAACACTATAGCTTTACTCCTGTTAAAATAAAAAGGAACTGCATAAAGCAATCCCTTTCTGATTTTGAAATTATTTACTTAAAATTTGATAGTTGAGATAATCAATAGCTCACCTATAAAAAGAGTTATAGTAAGATTCCTTATTTATTGATTTCAAGCTCCGACAACTGTGTTTGAATAACTGACAGTTCTGCACCAGCCTGAAGAAGAGCAGCTGCAGTATAGGCACCTTCTACAATTGGAACCCTATTGATCATGATACTTTTATCACTGAAATCAGCCACCATTTCTAAGTTCATTTTAGCAGAACCTAGGTCAAAAAAAGCTAATAAAGTATCTGCTGGATTTTCGGAAACAACTCTATCTACTTGATCAAAACTAGTTCCAATTCCTCCATCTTCGGTTCCTCCTACATAAGTAATCGGAACATCTTTAGCCACTTCACTAATCAGTTCAACAACACCTTGTGCAATATTTTTGGAATGTGAAACGATAACAAGACCAATACTTCCCATTAAACCACCCCAGTTTCTAAAAGAGCAGTAAAGAGTAATCCTGATGAGAATGATCCAGGATCAATATGTCCAAGAGAACGTTCTCCTACATAAGATGCCCTTCCTTTAGTTGCAAGTAAATCTTTGGTAGCATTCACTACCTTATCAATAACCTCTTGAGTCAATTGGCCAGCAGACAAGGCAGCAATAACAGGAGTCCAAACATCAACCATTGTCTTTTCTCCAACTTCTGCTTTCCCACGTTTGACAATCATATCAAGACCACTTTGTAAGATTTCCTCTATTTTCGAATTAGAATCAGCCTTGGCCATGCCCATAAAAGCAGAGCCATACAAGGGACCAGAAGCACCACCTACCTTACTCAGTAGTTGCATTGAGACAAGTTTAAAAACATCACTGCTGGTCTCAAATGTCTTTCCTTCTAAGTTCTCCATAACTGCAGCCATGCCACGCGCCATATTTCCACCGTGGTCTCCATCCCCTATAGGAGTGTCTAGCTCACTAAGGTAATCTTTCTGTTCCTGAATCTTTTCATTAAAAAGCTTCATCCATTCAAGAGCTTGTTCAGCATTCATACGACATTTCCTCCTAAAGTTTTACCAAGCTGGTGTAGTAACAGGTGCATTTAAAGCATCCAACCACTCATCATCTGCCAATCGAATCAATGTTAATGACAAACCAGCCATATCGATTGAAGTCATATAGTTTCCAATTTTCTTAAATGCCAACTCAACACCTTTTTCATGGAGTAATTTAGCCACATCATGTGCAAATACGTATTGTTCCATAAGAGGAGTGCTTCCTAAACCATTGATGAGAAGCCCATAGCGTTCACCAGCCTTAAGTTGGAAACCTTCAGATAATTTTTCAACCAATTCTGAGGCCAATTGTGCTGAAGGTTGCATTTTCTCTTTTTTATATCCTGGCTCACCGTGGATACCAACTCCATATTCAAATTCATCATCTTCTAGAACAAAACCTGGTTTCCCAACTTCTGGAACAGTAGCGCCAGATAGAGCTAAGCCAATTGTTTTAATTTCTAAGACAAGTTTGTCGGCCAAGTCCTTCATTTCAGATAATGATTTACCAGAACGAGCTGCAGCACCCAAAATTTTATGGACTAATATAGTACCTGCGACACCTCGACGACCTTGGGTATAGAGACTATTTTCAACAGCGATATCATCATCAACCACAACGCTTGCTACATCAATACCTTCCATTTCAGCAAGTTCTTGTGCAATTTCAAAGTTCATGATGTCCCCAGAATAGTTCTTGATGACCATGAAAACTCCAGCACCTTCATCAGCCGCCTTTATGGCTTCTAAAATTTGGTCCGGAGTAGGTGAAGTGAAGACTGCTCCACAAATGGCAGCAGACAACATTCCATCTCCTACAAATCCAGCATGACTTGGTTCATGTCCTGAACCTCCACCTGAAATGAGTCCAACTTTTCCTGTCTTTTCCGCCTTTCTAACAATGACATCAAAACCATCTAAGCGTTCTACCAAGTCATCATGCATGAATGACAACCCCTGCAACATTTCATCAACAACTTGTGTCGGTTCATTTATAATTTTTTTCATGAGAAACTCCTTTCGGCATGTATCTTTGTTTTCGCTTTCATTATATATTTTTTATTGCTAGATGATAAGGGACAGATTCTATTATTTGTCCCCTTTTAAACCCATTTAAAACATTTTTTTGGTAAAATGAAGGAAGTAACAGAAAGGCTTCCTATGGCATCATCACTTATTACAAAAAAACGGATTGCCAAGGCATTTAGAGACCTATTAGCTACTAGAGAATTTGATAAAATCTCTATTGTAGATATCATGGAATCAGCTGGCATTCGTAGACAGACCTTTTACAATCACTTTCTTGACAAATATGAACTGCTAGACTGGATATTTGAAAATGACTTAACCGAGTATATCACCAATAACTTGGACTTCATTTCAGGCCAAAAACTATTACAAGAATTATTTTTTTATTTCGAACAAGAGCGTGACTTTTATATTCAACTTTTTGATATTCAAGGGCAAAATAACTTCTATGACCACTTTATCAGCTACTGTCGCTTGCTTGTATCAAAAATTTTAAGAGAATACGGTCAGATTGATATCGATTCATCTGCTTATACTTGCTTTTTGTTAGACTATCATTCACATGCTCTAGCAGAGATCGTGAAGGCTTACGTCAATAAAAAAAGTCCAGTTCCACAACCAGACTTTCTAATCATGACAATTATTGGAAAGAGACCACAATGACATTTATTTCAAATCATAAACAGAAAATTATTTCAAGTTACATTTCGGCAACTGTCAGCAGTCATCCTGAATTAGAAAAACACCCTACCTTACCATTAGTCTATCAAAAAAATCGCAATCCTTATCAGGTTCCAATATTGTCGGGTGGAGGTTCCGGTCACGAACCTGCGCATATTGGATATGTGGGAGAAGGAATGCTTACCGCTGCTATCTATGGCCAATTATTTACTCCTCCTACAAGAACTGAAATCTTAGAGTCCATTCGTTTTTTAAACAATGGTCACGGTGTCTTCATCATTGTAAAAAATTTCGAAGCAGACATCAAAGAATTTAGCTGGGCCATTAATACTGCTAGACAAGAAGGAATTAAGGTCGGCTATAGTCTAGCACACGACGATATTTCTATTGAACCTCACAATAGATTTCAAATTAGAGGAAGAGGGCTTGCAGGGACTATTTTACTTCATAAAGTTCTAGGATATGCAGCTCAAAATGGTGCCGACATCGAGCAACTAACTGATTTAGGTCATCAACTTGCTCCCGAAATCGCAACAATTGGCTTTGCAACGAAAGCTGCTAGTCTCCCCCAAGCCACCCTCCCACTATTTAACTTGGAAGAAGGAAATATTTCTTATGGTATTGGGATACATGGCGAAGAAGGATATCGTATCGTCCCATTCCAATCATCGGAAATCCTTGCAAATGAAATTATAAGTAAATTAAGATTGCACTATCATTGGAAAAAGGGTGATCAATTTATATTGCTTGTAAATAATCTAGGCACTACCAGCAACTTAGAAATGGGCATATTTATCAATGATATCCTTCAACTCTTAGAAATTGAAGGAGTCACTATTACTTTTATAAAATCAGGAACATTTATGACCAGCCTAGATATGGCAGGTATATCCGTAACTCTTTGCCCCGTAAAAAATAAACAGTGGTTAGAAGCGCTCAATGCTCCAACGACAGCTTTTGCATGGTAATTTGCTTGTATAACTCAAAAGGGCTACATCACTTGATAGCCCTTTGCTTTTATCTTACTTTTAAAAGAACTCATTCTTTCTATTTCAAATAGTCCATCTATCCTTTACAATTCTTCCGATGAGCTTTGAGTTTTTTCAGAGCCCAATCATAGTGGCTTGACGTGCTACTAGCAAAGTAGGAACCTAGACTTGTTCCACCGGTCCACTTATAGACACCTTTGGTAAAGAGTTCGTCATTGCTAAAAACTTCTATCAACTCTAAAACCTTCCTATGTGATTGTTCTAGGAGTCTAGTCGCTTCTTCTAAGGAGGTTTTCTGGTGCTTCTTCCAAAAAGCGACATTCATTTCTCCATAAGTTTTCCAATTATAAGGTTCAGGGAGAAAAGGTCTTTCGTGATCTTTTTGATTAGAATGAACCCAAGTCAAAAGTAACTGCTGCCATTCATAAAGATGGATCAAGACATCCCGTAGATTTTTATCCCTTTTCCAGTGGGCTTCTTTTTTCTTTCGGTCTCTTGAAAAATCAAATGGAGTCTGTAGCTCATCTTCACTTAGTTGGGAGATGAAACGATTGAGCTTTTCATAATTTTCCTTAGAGGCCAGCATTAGCTCCTCTTTTGTTTTCGGTCTAGGCACAGGAGTACTCCCTTCATATCTCTAGTTATTATTAGAGATTTTTTATCCTTTAAATCTCTATAACTTATCCTTTAATTTCTCAACAAAGAGATAAGCTGCTGGACAGGTCAAAGTATTCTTAATCGTCAAATGATTGATTTGATGGATCTTTTTGCGATCTGTATGGGGGAATTCACGACAGGCCTTTGGACGAACATCATAGATGGAACAGAGATTATCTCCTCCTAAAAAGGGACAAGGCATGGATTTAAAAACCTTATCACCATCTTCATCTACCTGCAGAAACTCCGCTTCAAAAGCAGGTAATTTCATCTTAAAGTACTTGGCAATACGAGTGATGTCTGCTTCCTTGAAGTCAGGACCCAATGTCTTGCAACAGTTAGCACAGGCCGTACAATCAATCTCCGCAAAGACTTCTTGGTGAATCTGCTGGGCTATCTTGTCTAGGTTTTTAGGTGGTTTTTTCTTTAGAGTGGCTAAAACTTTACGGTGTTCCTTCTGCTTTTGCAAGGCTAGCTGGTGGTAGTACTCAATATCAATTTCTTTAGACATGATTTCTCTCTTATTCTATTTGTTTCCCCCTATTATATCATGCCTCTGACTCATTGAAAAGTGAACTTTACAAGACTACACTATTCCCGAATGTATCAAAAAACCTTGCAACTAGGTTACAAGGTTAATCACATTAATCGAAGTTAACGTATTCTTTTTGAAGTTCAAGAACTTCTTCCATTGTTGAACACTCTGTAAGGGCACGGTTAGCGTACTCTTCCATCTTAGCAGTATCCAATTTCTTCATCAAGCTACGTGTACGAAGGACAGATGTTGCTGACATAGAGAATTCATCCAAGCCCATTCCGACAAGAAGTGGAACAGCTTTTTGGTCACCAGCCATCTCACCACACATACCAGCCCATTTACCTTCAGCGTGAGCTGCCTTGATAACGTTGTTGATCAAGCGAAGGATTGATGGGTTATATGGTTGGTAAAGGTATGAAACTTGCTCGTTCATACGGTCTGCTGCCATTGAGTATTGGATCAAGTCATTTGTACCAATTGACATGAAGTCTACTTCTTTTGCAAATTGATCTGCAAGCATTGCTGCTGCAGGGATTTCAATCATGATACCAACTTGGATGTCATCCGCAACTGCAACACCTTCAGCAAGAAGGTTTGCTTTTTCTTCTTCATAAACTGCTTTAGCTGCACGGAATTCTTTCAAAAGGGCAACCATTGGGAACATGATACGCAATTGACCATGAACAGAAGCACGAAGAAGGGCACGGATTTGTGTACGGAACATTGCATCTCCAGTTTCAGAAATAGAGATACGAAGGGCACGGAATCCAAGGAATGGGTTCATTTCATGTGGCATATCGAAGTAAGGAAGTTCCTTATCTCCACCGATATCCATTGTACGAACAACCACTGGTTTACCATTCATTCCCTCAAGTACAGCCTTGTATGCTTCATACTGCTCGTCTTCTGTTGGGAAATCTTGAGAATCCATGTACAAGAACTCTGTACGGTAAAGTCCAACAGCTTCTGCACCGTTGTTGTTAACACCTTCAACGTCTTTTGGAGTACCGATGTTAGCAGCCAACTCGAAGTGTTTACCGTCAGCAGTCACTGTTTGAGCATCTTTCAAAAGTGCCCATTCAGCTTTTTGTTTAGCATAAGCTTCACCAGCTGCTTTAAATTCTGCCGCTTGTTCATCTGTTGGGTTGATAATCACTTCACCAGTAATTCCGTTAACGGCAAGGATATCACCGTCTTTCACCACTTCAGTGATGTTATTTGTTCCCAATACAGCTGCAATTTCAAGTGTACGTGCCATGATAGCTGAGTGGCTTGTACGTCCACCGATATTTGTTACAAAAGCTTTTACAAAGTTTTTGTCCAATTGAGCTGTATCAGATGGTGTCAAGTCATGCGCAATCACGATTACTTCTTCATTGATAGAAGCTGGGTTTGGCAATTTCTTACCAAGAAGATTTGCCAATACACGTTTTGTCACGTCGCGGATATCCGCTGCACGTTCTTGCATATATGGGTTGTCTTCCATGCCTTCAAAGATAGTGATGAACATGTCAGTCACTTCTTTAAGACCTGCTTCAGCATTGACTTTCTTAGCACGGATTGTTTCTTTAATCTGACCAATCAATTCTGGGTCAGCAAGAACCATCAAATGAGCGTCAAAAACTTGAGCCGCTTCTTCACCAAGCGTACCTACAGCTTTCTCACGGATAAGAGAAAGCTCGTTTTGAGAAGCTTCAAGAGCTACATCCAAACGAGCCTCTTCTGCGTTTGTATCTTCGACTGAAACAGTCTCGAATGACAAATCCGGTTGAACGAGTAGATATGCTTTTGCAACTGCAACACCATCAGATGCTGCGATTCCTTTAAGCATTTCTGTCATTTTCCTTATGCCAATCCTTCTTTTTCCATTGTTTCTGAGATTGCAGCGATAGCGTCATCTGCATCTGCACCTTCAGCTGAGATAGTTACATCAGCACCTTGGCCAACACCAAGACTCATAACACCCATGATTGATTTAAGGTTAACTGATTTACCTTTGTACTCAAGAGTGATATCTGAAGCAAATTTGCTTGCAGTTTGTACCAACAATGTTGCTGGACGTGCGTGAATACCTGTTTCTGCCACTACGTGGAAATCTTTAGAAGCCATAGTTTGACTCTCCTTTTGTTCTTTCTTTTTTGAGTTATATGTGATAACCCTTACAATTTGGTATTATACCATCTTCTAGGATTTTTTTCAAGCATTTTATGGGATTTATTCGATTTCCTTTCAGATAACTTGCTGAAAATCTTCTATTCTAGATAACAAAACACAGGATATAGTTTTCCAAAAAACTACTTCTAGGATAATTATCACTATTTCATAAAACAAACACTACATATTGTGTTTTGCAACCTTTAGTAGAAAAATAGACCACTATATTTAGTTTCAAATCATTGACAAAAATTTATTTTCTGATATACTAAGAAAGTAATCTATTTTGAAAGAGGAGTTACACAATGGTAACCGTTTATTCTAAAAACAACTGTGTCCAATGTAAGATGACTAAACGTTTCTTGGACAGTAATAATGTCGCTTATCGTGAAATCAATCTTGATGAGCAACCTGAGTACATCGATCAAGTTAAAGAGCTCGGTTTCAGCGCAGCTCCTGTTATCCAAACACCAACTGAAGTCTTTTCAGGTTTCCAACCAGGAAAACTGAAACAATTAGCATAATCTTAGTACATCATCCAGAAGATACTGCTTCTAGGGCTAACTTAGAAGCCTTTCTTTTGTAATTAGATAAGGGAAATTTTATGGGATTAAAACATCTTGAGGACGTGACTTACTTCCGTCTCAATAACGAAATCAACCGTCCTGTTAATGGACAAATCATGCTTCATAAAGATAAAGAAGCCTTGGATGCCTTCTTTAAAGAAAATGTAGTTCCAAACACTATGGTTTTTGATTCAATCAAAGATAAAATCAACTACCTCATTGAACACAACTACATCGAAACAGCCTTTATCAAGAAATACCGTCCAGAATTCTTGGAAGAATTGTCTCAATTTATCAAAGAACAAAACTTCCAATTCAAGTCTTTCATGGCTGCCTATAAGTTCTATAATCAATATGCCTTGAAGACTAACGACGGTGAATACTATCTTGAAAGTATGGAAGACCGTGTCTTCTTTAACGCCCTTTATTTTGCCGACGGTGATGAAGCCGTTGCAATCGATATTGCCAATGAAATCATCCACCAACGCTACCAACCTGCTACTCCTTCCTTCTTAAATGCTGGACGTGCTCGTCGTGGGGAGTTGGTATCTTGCTTCTTAATCCAAGTAACGGATGATATGAACTCTATCGGACGTTCTATCAACTCGGCTCTTCAACTTTCACGTATTGGTGGTGGTGTGGGAATTACCCTCAGCAACCTTCGTGAAGCGGGCGCACCTATCAAAGGTTATGAAGGTGCCGCTTCTGGTGTCGTACCAGTCATGAAACTCTTCGAAGATAGCTTCTCTTACTCTAACCAATTGGGGCAACGTCAAGGTGCAGGGGTTGTTTACCTCAATGTCTTTCACCCAGATATCATCGCCTTCCTTTCAACTAAGAAAGAAAACGCTGATGAAAAAGTTCGTGTCAAGACTCTATCACTTGGTGTTGTAGTACCAGATAAATTCTATGAATTGGCTCGTAAAAATGAAGAAATGTATCTCTTCAGCCCATACTCTGTAGAGCTTGAATACGGTGTGCCATTTAACTACATCGACATCACTGAAAAATACGATGAATTAGTCGCAAATCCAAATATCCGCAAGACAAAAATCAAGGCGCGTGATTTGGAAACTGAAATCTCTAAATTGCAACAAGAGTCTGGCTACCCTTATGTCGTCAACATTGATACAGCTAACCGTGCAAACCCTGTTGATGGAAAAATCATCATGAGTAACTTGTGTTCTGAGATTCTTCAAGTCCAAGAACCAAGCTTAATCAACGATGCTCAAGAATTCCTTCAAATGGGGACGGACGTTTCATGTAACCTTGGTTCAACCAACGTAGTCAACATGATGACTTCACCTGACTTTGGTCGTTCTATCCGTGCTATGGTTCGTGCCCTTACTTTCGTTACAGATAGTTCACACATCGTAGCTGTTCCTACCATCGACCACGGAAATAGCCAAGCTCATACCTTTGGTCTTGGTGCCATGGGACTTCACAGCTACCTTGCCCAACAATTGATTGAATATGGATCGCCTGAGTCTGTTGAATTTACAAGCATCTACTTCATGCTTATGAACTACTGGACTTTGGTTGAGTCAAACAATATCGCTCGTGAACGTGGCATCACCTTCCACAACTTTGAAAAATCAGACTATGCTAACGGAAGCTACTTCGACAAGTATGTGACTGGCGAATTTGTTCCAAAATCAGACCGTGTTAAAGAACTCTTCAAAGATGTCTTTATCCCTAGTGCCACTGACTGGGCTGAACTTCGCGACAAGGTTCAAGCAGATGGTCTTTACCACCAAAACCGCCTTGCTGTAGCGCCAAATGGTTCTATCAGCTATATCAACGACGTTTCTGCTTCTATCCACCCGATTACGCAACGTATCGAAGAACGTCAAGAAAAGAAAATCGGTAAAATCTACTATCCTGCTGCTGGCTTGTCAACAGAAACCATTCCTTACTACACTTCTGCTTACGACATGGATATGCGTAAAGTGATTGATGTCTATGCAGCTGCAACTGAGCACGTGGACCAAGGACTTTCACTCACTCTCTTCATGCGTAGTGACATTCCAAAAGGTCTTTACGAATGGAAGAAAGAAAACAAACAAACGACACGTGACTTGTCTATCCTTCGTAACTATGCCTTTAACAAGGGTATCAAGTCTATCTACTACGTCCGTACCTTTACAGATGATGGTGGAGAAGTCGGTGCTAACCAATGTGAAAGCTGTGTGATTTAATCTTTGCTTGAGGAAACTACATTTTCTCAGATAAGTTCTTCATTCACCCTGCTAAACTAAACTGGAATAAGCATCTATACTATGGAAAAACACAAAAGTCGGACTTCCGACTTTTTGTGCGATACTCCTCTAGAATTATGATAAAATAGAAGTAATTGTGAGTTCACAATACTAAACACAGAAAGAGATTTCAAAATGGAAACTTACTACAAAGCCATTAACTGGAATGCCATCGAAGATGTCATCGACAAATCAACTTGGGAAAAACTGACGGAGCAATTCTGGCTTGATACACGTATTCCCTTGTCAAATGACTTGGATGACTGGAGAAAGTTATCAAACAAGGAAAAAGACCTGGTCGGTAAAGTCTTTGGTGGATTAACTCTCTTGGATACCATGCAATCTGAAACTGGGGTTCAAGCCCTTCGCGCAGACATCCGTACACCACATGAAGAAGCTGTTTTCAATAACATCCAATTTATGGAATCTGTCCACGCTAAATCTTACTCATCAATCTTTTCTACCTTGAATACTAAGGCTGAGATTGAAGAAATTTTCGAATGGACCAATACCAATCCTTACCTACAAAAGAAGGCAGAGATTGTCAACGAAATCTACCTCAACGGTAGCCCACTTGAAAAGAAAGTTGCCAGCGTCTTCCTTGAAACTTTCCTCTTTTATTCAGGTTTCTTCACTCCCCTCTACTATCTTGGTAACAACAAACTAGCTAACGTTGCAGAAATCATCAAATTAATTATTCGTGATGAGTCTGTTCACGGAACCTACATCGGTTACAAATTCCAACTTGGTTTCAATGAATTGCCTGAAGAAGAGCAAGAAAAACTCAAAGAATGGATGTACGACCTGCTCTATACTCTTTATGAAAACGAAGAAGGTTATACAGAGAGCCTCTATGACGGTGTTGGCTGGACTGAAGAAGTCAAGACCTTCCTTCGCTACAATGCCAACAAGGCACTCATGAACCTGGGACAAGATCCACTCTTCCCAGATTCGGCTGATGATGTCAACCCAATCGTCATGAACGGTATTTCAACAGGAACTTCCAACCACGACTTCTTCTCTCAAGTCGGAAATGGTTACCTCCTTGGTGAAGTTGAAGCCATGCAAGACGATGATTACAACTACGGTTTGGACTAATTCAATTATCCCAGAACTGATAACAAATATCATGGCTTGTTTAAAACAACCATGATATTTTTGTTTTTGTTTTCTTTTGTTTTTTAAATTGATTGATTGAATACTTTATGATAAAATAGTAATAGAAATAGAGGTGATAACGATGTTAAAGCAGGAAAAACTAGATAATATTCTAGAAACGGTAAATACAAAGGGAACTATTACTGTAAAAGAAATCATGACTCGCTTGGATGTATCAGATATGACTGCTAGACGCTACTTGCAAGAGTTAGCAGACAAGGATTTACTTGTTCGAGTGCACGGTGGAGCTGAAAAAATTCGCACAGGTTCCATTTTAAATAATGAACGCTCCAATACTGAAAAACAAAGCTTACAGATTGCAGAAAAACAAGAAATCAGCCGTTTTGCAGGCCATTTAATCGATGAGGGTGAAACTATTTTTATAGGTCCAGGGACAACCTTGGAATCTTTTGCCCGTGAACTTCCAATCGATAATATTCGTGTTGTAACAAACAGTTTACCAGTCTTTCTCATCCTAAACGAACTAAAACTAACAGATTTGATTTTAATTGGTGGAAACTATCGCTCTATTACTGGAGCATTTGTGGGAACACTAACCTTACAAAACCTAGCCAATCTCCAATTTTCTAAAGCCTTCGTTAGCTGTAATGGTATTAAGGACAATGCGATTGCAACCTTCAGTGAAGAGGAAGGTGAATCCCAACGCATCGCCCTCAATAATTCCAATAAAAAATACTTACTAGCTGACCATAGTAAGTTCAATAAATTTGATTTCTATACCTTCTACAATATCTCTGATATTGATATCATCGTTTCAGATTCTAAACTGAGCAAAGAAACGTTTGAACAACTTTCAAAACAAACAAAAATTATTCTTTCTAAACCATAAAACTGAGGATTGATAAAAAATAAAATGCGTCATATCAAGAAAATAAGAATCTTGATATGACGCATTTTTGGATGAAGATTTTTACAAGGAGTTTCCTAGATTATTTATGATTGTTGAAACGGCATAAAATCTGAATCAAAGGAGATATTATCCCGTTCTTCAGGACTGATAAAATTTAAAAAGATATTTTTAAATTCTTCCAGCTCATAGTCTGAATGGCAAATCCATTCTTTACCGGTAGAGACATACCATTTCCCAAAATTTTTCAGCTCCTCATTAGTCAAACAAGGTATTTGAAAACATTTATCAAAATTGATAATATAAACTTTTTCATAAATAGATTGGATAAAATCTTTGAACATCTTTTGCCTCACTAGAATTCTATATCTAATTACTCATTCTACTAGTCTATAATCTGACTTTCTGCTACTTTCTTGTACCAGTGAGCTGATTTCTTAGGATAACGTTCTTGAGTTTCAAAGTCTACATAGAAGAGACCGTAACGTTTTTCATAACCGTTTGACCATGAGAAGACGTCCATCAATGACCAGATGAAGTATCCTTTGACGTTTGCACCATCAGCAATCGCATCAGATAAGACCTCTAAGTGTTGTTTGACATAATCAATACGGCCATCATCATAAACAGTATTGTCTACAAACTCATCTTTATAACCAAGTCCATTTTCAGTGATGTAAATCTTCTTATAGTTCGGATAATCTTTCTTCACGCGCATGATTTGGTCATACAAACCTTGAGGGTAGATAATCCAATCCCAATCCGTACGTGGTACATAGTCAGGAGCTACACGACGACCAACACCTTTGATTTGGTATTTAGAGCTTCCTTTCTCACCCTTACCATTATGGATAATTTCAGTTTCTCCATCAAAGGCTTCCATCCAGTCACTCATATAATAGTTGATGCCTAGAAAATCATTCAAGTCTTTTGCAGCTTCTAATGCTGTAAAATCTTCTTCACGAAGATCCAAGCTACCACCATTGGCAGCCAAGATAGCCTCTACCCCTGCCAGGGTCTTTCCAGAGTAGTGACCCAGATAAGTTGCATCCAAGATAAATTTATTATGGATAATGTCCTCCAACTCTGCCGCAATAACATCTGCAGGATTTTCAGGATCTAGAGGATACTTAGTAGGCAGAGCATGAACAACCCCAATTTCACCTTTATAACCTTTCTCTTTGTACAATTTTACTGCACGTGCATGAGACACCATCATATTGTGGTGTGATTGGAATACTTTGGCAAGGTCGTACTGAATACCTGGAGGGAATTTACCAACTAAATATTGACCATCACCGATTGGTCCAATTTCATTGAATGTTGTCCAATAGTTTACTTCTGGAAATTCTTCAAAACAGAAAGCCGCATAATCTAAAAAGTGTTCGATATTTTCACGGTTTAAGAAGTCTCCATTTGAATGTAGAGCTTCTGGTGTGTCAAAGTGATGAAGAGTTACAAATGGTTCAACATGACGTTTGTGACACTCTGCAAATAGATTATGATAAAATTCAACACCTTTAGCATTTACTTGACCGTAACCAGTCGGGAAAATACGTGACCAGGCAATAGAAATTCGAATACCATTGACACCATACTCTTCTGCTAGCTTGAGGTCAACTGGGTATCGATTGTAAAAATCACTGGCTGGTTCGGCAGTGTACCAGTAGTTATCTTCAAGATACTTATCCCACGCAACTGGTCCTTTACCATCAGTATGTGTAGCACCTTCTGCTTGATAGGCAGCTGTTGCGCCACCGAAAATAAAGTCTTTTGGTAATGTTTTTGTCATTTTTTTCACCTATTTCTTGATTTAAATAAAGTAAAAGTGAGAGGAGAGGAGTCAGTGAGCCATCCTTCTCCATCTCACTTCTTGTACCAAGTCACCGAATTGTAACATGAGGAGGTAAAAACGATAGCTTTTTACCGACGAATTAATAAGGCGATTAGGAAATTTGCCATAGCGATTGCCGTAACGATAGGAGACTATTTCATAGTCCCTATCGTTAATCGAATTGTGACATGAGAAGGTAAAAACGATATCTTTTTACCGACGAATTAATAAGGCGATTAGGAAATTCGCCATAGCGATTGCCGTAACGATAGGAGACTATTTCATAGTCCCTATTATTAATCGAATTGTGACATGAGGAGGTAAAAACGATAGCTTTTTACCGACGAATTAACAAGGCGATTAGGAAATTCGCCATAGCGATTGCCGTAACGATAGGAGACTGTTTCACAGTCCCTATCGTTAATCGAATTGAGCTTGTACGAATGCAAGAGCACCTTTTCCATCACGAGTTAATTTGATGTATTGAGCGCCTTCTGTTTTCGCTAGTTTAATACCGAGCTTATCTGTTTCTGCTTTCATGTCTTCAAAGTTTGAAGCAACTTGAGGGGCAAGGATAACAAGATCAAACTCTGGCAACATTTCACGGTGAGCACCATAGCCACCTGCTGCTGCTTTCACAGGAACATTGTATTCTGCAGCTGCCTTATTCAAAGCATTCGCAAGAAGTCCACTTGTCCCTCCACCTGCACAGAGAACGAGGACATTTGTTTCTTCAGTGATTGTATTTTGTGCTGCTTCTACACCAGCTTTTTCAAGAATAGCATCTGCTTTTGCAGTGTTGAAGTTTGCGGCAACTTTTTCTTTCAATTCATCATTAGATTTACCTGAACGCTCTTCTTCAAGAATTTGTTCATCATATACTTTAAGGAATGGATAGTAAATGACTACGTCAACCACGATTAGAAGGGCAGCAAGAATGAATGATAGAACTTGGAAGTTCGTACCAAGAACTAGACCTAGTGGAGCTGGAGTTGTCCATGGTAGATTAGCAGTAAATGAGTTCATTCCAAGTGTTTCAATAAAGAATTTGAAGATCCAAACGTTTGCGATTGGAGCAAAGATAAATGGAATGAAGAAGATTGGGTTTAATACAAGTGGTGCACCAAACAAGATTGGTTCATTTACACCAAAGAATGTTGGGACTACTGAAGCACGACCGATTGCACGGTTACGTTTAGATTTTGTTAACCACATGAACATGAATGGAACAACCAGTGTCGCACCAGTACCACCCATGGTAACGATAAACATTTGTGTACCAGAAGTAAGAATCTTGTCAGCGTGCATACCTTGTTGGAGAAGGTTCAAGTTGACTTCGGCATTGGCATAGGTAATAGCTGCGATAGCTGGTTCAACGATAGATGGACCATGGATCCCAACAAACCAGAAGAAAGCAAAGGCACCAAAGATAATCGTAATACCTAGATAACCATCAGCAGCAGAGAATAATGGTGCAAAGAATTTACCGATTGATTCAGCTACGCTTGCACCAACAAAATGACGAGCTAGTAAATCAAGAGCATAAAGAGAAACAACTGATAGAGTGAATGGAATCACATCTTTAAAAACTTGTGAGATATTAGGTGGAACTTCGTCAGGCATACGAATAGTGACGTTGTTCTTAACACAAACCTTATAGATGGCTACAGTAACAAAGGCAGCAAGGAAGGCTGAAAGCAAACCTTTTGTCCCCAAGAATCCAGTAGCTAGGCCATTTTCGATAGGATCAGCTGCCAACATCAACAAACCAACAATCGCTGCTAACAGTGTTGACATATAGTTGATTTGATTGGTTTTCTCCATGCTACGGTTTACTGAGTCAGTCAATGACTTAGCTGTTGTACCAGCTACCAAGAGAGCCAGAATACCCATAGAATAGCTATAAGGTTTCATCAGAAAGGCTACAACTTCATCAGACCATTTAAAGCCCCATGAGTTTGGTACAAAGGCAATCAAGATAAAAATACTTGAGAAGAGAATAACAGGCATACCTGCAATGAAACCATCACGAATGGCACGAAGGTAGATATTACGAGATAGTTTCTCAAAGAAAGGCTTTCCTTTCTCAATAAATGCAATTAATTTATTCATTACTTAACTCCTCTCTTGTAGAGTTCAATTAAATGGTGCATCAAATCTTTTAATAAGATAGTTGTCATCAAGTGGTCTTGGCCATGCATCATGGTTACACTATAGGCTAAGTCCTCACCTGAAGCTTCCTTAGCCAATAGACTTGTTTGCGCGTGGTGAGCCTCTGCAATGCAAGAACCAGCTTCCTCGACTAAGCTATCTGCTTTCGCAAAATCGCCAGCTTCAGCAGCTTTCAAGGCTTCCAATAGTTTTGAACGAGCATCGCCAGCATAGGCTACGATTTCAAAACCTAACAATGTTACTTCTTCTCTATTCATGATAGAATTCTCCTTAGGTATTTTTAATTAAATTTTTATGACAATAAACGTTGGATATGTAGAACTAGATAAACTCGTTCACTTTTATACAAATCAAGACCCGTATGTTGCGTAATCACATCATAGATCTTGGAACCAATCTCGAACGCTTTTGGATAGGATTGTTTAATATGATCTTCCATATCCAGAAGTGATTGGTTATCATCTCTAGATCTGTCTAAATAATCCAAGAAATAATTCAAATGTATCATAAAACGATCATAGAAATGATTATTCTCTTTGGTTCGTTGAATTGCATAGTCCGTTAAAACTTCTTCAACATTCCTGAGAATTTCTTTCCTCTTATCAATCGACTCCACAAGTTCCACTTCATTTTCACCTTCGGCATTAATGAAATGATAAGCAATCCGAATAATTTCGTCCTCAGGAAAATGATCTGCTAGCTTCTGACGGTAAATTTCAAAGGCTTCATTTGCGATTTGAAAAGCGACAGGATACTTAGTGGAAATATCTGGCAGATTACTATCCTTGTACCTTCCTTGTGCTAGAGCTTGGTAAGAACAGTAAATATGATCTGTCAAGGTTACGTAGAGATACTCTTGAATTGGATAATGATATTTCTTTGATAGCTTATCAATGATTTCATAGGTCACTGTGATAAAATCAAGCGGAACATCTTTGAGGAGAGCCATAAAGTTTTCTCTTGACTCTTCTGTCTTCATCCGAAAGATTTTCTCAATATGCTGTTCAGTAATCAAATCTCCCTTCCTCTTTCCAAATGCAATCCCCTTACCAATTACAATCACTTCTTCTCCTTTATCATTCCTAACAAGCGAAACATTATGATTTATTGGATTTAGAATTCGATACATGTCAACCTCCTTTTATATCTTAAAGGTATATTAATACAAAAAATGACCACAAATGAACTAGAAAATCAGCCGATTTCTAATTCACCTGTGATCATGCCTAATATTACTTAGTAACACTCACCTTGTATTAACTTGTGATTTAAGTATAGCACAAGTAAGTTATTTTGTAAACCTTTACATAAAACTTTTTTTAAAATTTTTTTAGATTCATGTTCCTAACCTAGGAGGACTTGCTTACACGCGTTCTTTCCATGAAGTCGCTGTTGTTTGAAGAACTTTGTTGAGTTCGTCAATGTTTTCAAAACCAGTTGTGCGAAGCCATTCGCGAGCTGCAGCTTCACCATCTTTGATGTAAGCTTCAACTGATCCAGCCCATGTAGCACGGCCACAAAGAACTCCGTTAAAGTTTGCACCTGATTCATGGGCAAATACAAGAGTATCTTGGAAGAGTTTAGCTGATACACCAGCACTCAAGTAGATGTATGGCAAGTTAGTTGCTTCATCTTGTGCTTTGAAGAAGGCTGCTGCTTCTTCACGTGTATAAACTACTTCACCTTCAGCAAAGCCTTCAACATATTTAATGTTAACAGGAACTTCTACTTTCAAGACATCAATGTTAAAGCGTGGGTCTGAGAAGACTTTCATAGCACCGATAACTTTGTGTGGTTTTACTTTAGCGTATTCTACAGAACCTGCGTCAGCAATTTTTTCATCGTAAGCTAGGATTTCAAGGAAGAATGGGATATCTTCAGCCACACATTCAGAACCGATACGTTCGATGTAAGCTTGTTTTTCTTGGTTGAGTTCGTCTGAGCTATCTACATCATAGTAAAGCAAGAATTTAACTGCATCTGCACCTTCTTCTTTAATACGTTTTGCAGACCAAACATCCAAGCAGTCAGGCAAGCGTTTTGTGCTTGTTGTGTCATAACCTGTTTTTTCATAGGCAAGGAGAAGACCAGCTTTTTCATCAAGAGCTTTAGTTGCTGGAAGTCCATACTCAGGGTCAAGAAGCATAGATGAAGCATATTTAGTCAATTCATCTGCTACCAAGACTTTAAGTTCTTCCATTTGAGCTACAGTTGGTTCTTCTGTTTGGTGTTGAGCCATGAGGCGTTTCAAAGCACCACGTTGGTCAAATGCAAGAGCTGAGATGATACCATTTTCATCAGAAAGTTTTTCTAAGCGTGCACGTTTTTGTTCTGTTAAAGCCATTTTATACCTCTTTTACTATTAATTGATCATATAGAGCTTGATAGTTGGCCATGTTGACATGACCAGTCATTTTTTCTTGAGCATTGAGCATACCAAGGACATTTGCCTTGATGAGTAATTCTGAATCCGATTCTTTATGAAGTAGTCCTGAAGAAATCCCAGCTACAGTAGAATCTCCAGAGCCAACAGGGTTGACTACCTGAATTCTAGGAATATCTACCTTGTAGAAAGTGTCACCATGTTTGGCAAAAGCACCATTAGCACCAAGCGAAACGATAATCCATTCAATCCCTGCAAACAAAGGTTCTTGAAGAACTTCTTTTAATTCATCCAAATTCTCAGAAACTTCTCTTCCTAGAAGCTGAGACAATTCCTCATTATTTGGTTTGATGACTGTTGGTTTATGTGGTGATTCAAGAACCGCCTGAAGAGCCGCACCAGAGCAGTCCAAGACTACAGACTTGCCAGCTTGATTAGCAAGTTCTACCAAGCTCGCATAGTAATCAACTGGAAGGCCAGCTGGCAGACTACCTGAGATAGCTACTACTTCAACTGACTCCAAGAGTTTTTTGAAATGTTCTAAAAAGCCTTGACCTTCCTGTTTCAATACTTCAGGACCTTTTTCAAGAACTTCTGTTTGGTTGTCTCCATGGAGAATAGCGATACAGTTCCGAGTTTCTCCCTGAATTGAAAAGAAATCTTTTTTTACTTGATCATCGATATGTTCAACCAAAAACTCACCAAGTTTGCCACCCACTAAACCAGTAGCAAGGACAGAATCACCAAACTCTGAAAGTACACGAGTAACATTGAGTCCTTTACCACCAGCCGTTTTGGTTACATCCACCACACGATTGACAGTATCAATCTTTAACTCATCCAAGGGATAGGAAATATCAATGGATGGGTTCATTGTGACTGTTAAAATCATAGGTCACCTCTTAGTCGTGGTATTCTCCGCGATCCCATTTTTCAAGGAATTCAGTGAAGAAGTTTGCGTCTGTTTGTTGAGCATTGTGACTTTCAACGTGTTCAATTTTTGCAATCAATCTTTTGTTTTCTTCAGATGGTTTGTATTCAGCATGGATGAAAGCTTCGATGATATCACACATGAGCAATTCACCAGTAATCTTACCACCAAAACCAATAACGTTAGCGTTCAATTGTTCTTTAGCATAAAGGGCTGTTGTCATATCACGAACTAAGGCAGAACGGACACCTGGAACTTTATTTACAGCGTTGTTAATACCAACACCAGTACCACAGATACATACCCCAAGATCAGCTTGACCACTAGTTACAGCCTCCCCTACTTTTTTACCAAAGATTGGGTAGTGAGTACGTGTATGGTCATATGTACCAAAGTCAATGACTTCATATCCTTTTGATTTCAAAAATTCTGAAACCGCCATTTTTTCATCTGTTACGATGTGGTCACATCCAATTGCAATTCTCATTTTTAACTTACCTTTCTTACTGTAATCTAATTAGCACATTTTGTTCAACATGTCGACACGAATCTGGTGACGTCCACCATCGTATTTACCGTTAACAAATCCTTTAGCTATGTTTTTAGCCAATTCATCACCAACAAGTTGTGCACCCATAGTGATCATACGTGAGTTGTTGTGACCACGAGTCATATAAGCTGAACGCTCGTCAGATACTTCTGCAGCAACCATTCCTTTGATTTTTGTTGCAACCATAAATGGACCAGCTCCATAAGCATCAATCACGATACCAAGGTTTTGTTCTTCTTTGTTTACTTCTGCAGCAACAGCAAGAGTCACATCAACAAAGTCTTGACCTTCAGCTGTAACATCCACAACGTGGAAGTTTTCTTTTTCCAAGAAGTCTTTCACAACTTCTTTCAATCTCAAACCTGCAGCATCTGCACCGATAACAATAGACATATTGTATACTCCTTTTTATTTTTCTAGGCTAGTAAAATCTTTTATGGTTAGCAGTTTACCTACAAAAGCTTTCTAGCAGTTTATTGACAAATTGGATTGAACGAGATGAATTACACACCTTATTCAAGTTTAGGAAAACAGTTTCCTAGAAATAATCTTTCTCCACGAAAGAAAATATAACAAGTGATTATTTGTTTGTTACAAACATAATATACTCCTATTTCCTAAAAAAGTCAACAGTTAGTGTTTGTTTTTGTGTTTTTTTAACTAAAAAATTTCGATATCAAAACCAATTTGATCTACTTGACCAGGTTCTAGGAGACGAACATTCTTCTTATCTTCGAGATGATCTCCTTCTTCAAGGGATGTTGACAAGCCAGACCATGGTTCAAAAGCAATGAAAGGTCCTTTATTTAAAGTTGACCAGATAATGAGATTTGAAAACTCTGCAAAGTGCACTTTCAATCCCTTATCATGTTTACGAGAACGAAGAGCAATTGTTCTAGATTGTAATTCATCTAAAGTAACTGCATCTATACTGAAAAGATCATAGCTGAGGTCTAATTCTTTTTGACCTTCTAGCCATGGACTTCTATCATGGAAATCCAACATACCTGTTTCTGGGAAAGGACGTGGAACAGAGCAAGTCTCTTCTTTCTCAAACTCTAAATAGTAATCTTCATAGACTTCATCATCCAGTAAGGGGCAATTAAATCCTGGATGTCCACCTATAAAGTAAGGCATGACCTTGTTAGTTTCTTTATTAAAGATTTTGTATTGAGTTCGTACTGTTTTGCCAGAAAGGCTATAAGTGATCTCTAGGCGGAAATGATAAGGATAATTTTGATAGCTATTCTCATCGTCTTCAATTGCAAAAGTTACACTCTTGTCTGTCTGTTCAACTAATTCAAACTCTTTCTTACGAACCAAACCATGACGAGGAATGTTTCCTTGGCTTTCTTTCCCATTCTCATCAATGTAGAAGGCTGTATCCTCTCTCAAAGAACCACAAATGGGAAAGAGAACAGGAGCTTGTCCACTCCAATAAGTAGCATCCCCTTGCCACAAATACTCCAGTCCCTCAGCATCTTTTATAGAAGAAAGAGCACCACCAAAACTGTTAAATTTAACTCTTAATTGTTCTGATTTTAATTCAATTACCATTATTTTCTCCGATTTCTTGATAGTTTATAAAAAACTAGGCTGTCACTCCTAATTGGATTTCGACAACCTAGCTTTAACAATTTACATTTTATAGGAGCGCATTATTTTGCTTTTGCTGCGTACTCTTCGTTACGTTTGATCATTTGTTTTCTGTACCATGCAAAGATACCGATATAGAATACAAGGAAGACTACAGCACCAAGGATTGCTTTGATATCACCAGTTGTAGTGTTACCAATTGTCCAACCAAGAAGTTTTTCGATTGGTCCTTCAAGAGTTGAGTGAGTGATCAATTGAGTTTCGCTCACACCTGCTGGGAAGGCACCTACACCTTTAGCAAGTTCTGTTGCAAATGGTGCAATAAGTGTACCTGAAAGAAGGAAGAGTGGCAACAAGAGTGTTCCGAAGATAATCATACGGAGCAATTTACCACGTGTTACAACCAAGAGAGCTGGAGTAACACCCATTGCGATGATACCTGCAAGTGGCAAGATACCATTTCCGACTTTTGAAAGAAGCACCGCTTCAATCAACATGATTGGTGCAAGCACGTTAGCACAAGCCCAGATTTCAGCACGACCAGCGATGAATGGCCAGTCAAGACCGATGTTGAATTTACGTCCTTGAAGACGTTTAGTAGCAACGTTTGTAATACCTTGTGATAGTGGTTCTACGGCTGCGATGAACCATGAACCGATAAGTGAGAAGAGTTCCAAAGATACACCGGCAGTCAAACCAAGAGACAACCATCCTTTGATAACAAGACGCCATTTATCTGCATCTGCAACCCCTTCAATTGGATGTGGAGTTCCCATAATACCGATAACGATACCAAGGATAAAACCGATAAAGAATTTAGATCCCCAGAAACCGATTTTTTTGTTCAATTTAGCAGCATCAAAGTCATATTTATCAAGACCTGGGAAGAATTTTTCAAAAATCTTATCCAAAACCATGATAACTGGGTTCATCATGTAGTTCATGTGAGTTGATGTCATTGGTGATGAACTTGGTGCGTTAAGAAGGTCATCAAATGTAGGTTTCATCAAGTCAGAGTTGATAATTTTCAACACACCAACAAGTACGATAGCTGCTGTAGCAATCAAAAGTGAAACCCCTTGGCTCACACCATTGTTGTCAGCATACCATTTAATCAAAAGACCTGTGATAGACAAGTGCCAAATATCGAAGATATCAACGTCAAGTGTATCAGTTTTCTTCATAGCAAGCATCACTACGTTGACAATCAACATGATAAGCAAGAAGTAAAGTGTCCAAGCAGATCCCCAAGTGATTGTAGCAAGTGGTGCCCAACCAACGTCAGTGATACTCAATTGGATACCAGTATTCTCAACGAATTTTGCAAGTGATGCTGAGAAAGCACCATTTAGCATACCGATGATGGCACCGATACCTGTAAGAGCGATGGCAAGTTTGATACCACCTTCAAGCGCTTTGGAGAATTTCACTCCAAAAAGTAGAGCCAATATTGTCAAAATGATCAACATAATGACAGGACCACCCATATCTAAGACGGGTGTAAAGACCTTTTTGATTAGGTCAAAGATTGCATCCATAACAGTTCCTCCCTTTTTATGTTATATGAATGTTAACAAATTAGAATTAGCTTAATCCGTGTTCTTTAATAGCTGCTTCAATATTGTCAAATACTGGAGCACTCATTGCTGGGATACGGAATAAGATTGGTCCAGCCTCAATAACTGGAATACCTGGTTCAAAACCAAGATCTGTCGCAGCAATTGGTGTGAAGATGTCATAACCTTTGATAAGATCTTCGTTAACGTCTTTAACCATGACTGCATCACAGTGAACATCAAAACCGCGGTTTGAAAGTTCTTCTTCAAGAGCACTTTTAATTTGGTGGCTTGAGTTAACACCTGCACCGCAGGCAGCAAGAATTTTAATCATATGGATTTCCTCCGATTTTATATTTTTAATAGACAAGATTATGTGGTTGCTTCAGCTATATAAGCATAGAGGGCTTCAGGTTCAGAAATTTTTGACAGGTCTTCAAGATGACCATTTCCAGTAAAGAAGTCCATCAACTGAGCAAGAATGTTTGTTTGACTTGAACTTGAGTTATTAATGATAAAGAAGAGTAAAGATACTTCTACTTCCTTATCTGGGGCAATCATATTGTGGAAAGTCACCGGTTTATCCAATCGAACGACCACAACTTTTTCAGCTAGATTATGAACAATATCTGTATGAGGAATAGCCACATTCGGCAAATCCTTACCCAAAAATTCCATATCTAAGCCAGTCGGAAATGACTTTTCACGCGTGATCAAGGCTTCACGATAAGTTGGAGTCACGATTTCTCGTTCTTCCAATAAAGTTGCTACCTGATCAAAGAGATGTTCTTGATTATCCGCTTCTAAGCAAAACACAAGGTTTTTGTCAAAGAAATGATCTAATCCCATAAGGTTTTTCCCTTCTTTCCATTAACTTTATACTATAAGTATAACACTATATGAAACCGTTGTCAATAATTTTTTGTTGTTTTTTGTCCTTTTTTTGATTATTTTGTTTATTTTTTATCTTTACAACCAAAACAAACATTTAAAACAAACACTTTAAACGATTTAATCCTATTATAAATGCAAAAAACAGGCCTATTTAAGCCTGTTTTACTATTGATTCTTCTGTAAATTTCCTGTTAACAAGAAAAACAATTATGATAACTTATTCCTCATCCATGCTCAAGACGCTAAGAAAGGCTTCTTGTGGAACTTCTACTGATCCGATAGCTTTCATACGTTTCTTACCAGCTTTTTGTTTTTCAAGGAGTTTGCGCTTACGCGAAACGTCACCACCATAACATTTAGCAAGTACGTTCTTACGAAGGGCCTTGATATCAGTACGAGCCACAATCTTGTGTCCAATAGCTGCTTGAATTGGAACCTCAAATTGTTGGCGAGGGATGATTTTCTTAAGCTTATCAACGATGAGTTTCCCACGTTCATAAGCAAAGTCCTTGTGAACGATAAAGCTGAGGGCATCCACCTTGTCTCCATTGAGAAGGATATCCATTTTCACTAGCTTAGATGGGCGGTACTCTGACAATTCGTAGTCAAAGCTTGCATAACCACGAGTAGATGACTTAAGCTTATCAAAGAAGTCAAATACGATTTCAGCAAGTGGAATTTGATAGATAACATTGACACGGTTATCATCAATATAGTCCATAGTCACGAAGTCTCCACGCTTGCGCTGAGCCAATTCCATCACTGCTCCAACAAACTCTTGCGGTACCATTATTTGCGCCTTAACATAAGGCTCTTCAATGGTCGCAATCTTAGTTGGGTCTGGAAACTCAGATGGGTTCGACACATCCATAGACTCACCGTCGGTCAAATTAACTTTATAAATAACAGATGGCGCTGTCATGATGAGGTCGATGTTGAACTCGCGTTCCAAACGCTCTTGGATAACATCCATATGGAGAAGTCCAAGGAAACCACAACGGAAACCAAATCCAAGTGCCTGAGATGTTTCTGGTTCAAATTGGAGACTAGCATCATTCAGTTGTAATTTTTCAAGGGCTTCACGCAGATCATTGTACTTGTTTGATTCAATTGGATATAGACCCGCAAAGACCATAGGATTCATCTGCTTGTAGCCATGTAGTGGCTCTGCCGCAGGATTGGTTGCCAAGGTAACGGTATCACCCACACGAGTGTCCTGAACCGTCTTGATAGACGCCGCAATATAACCAACGTCACCAGTCGCAAGGAAATCACGACCAACTGCTTTGGGTGTAAAAATACCAACTTCTGTCACATCAAAAGTCTTGCCATTGCTCATAAGTTGAATCTTATCGCCAGGTTTGACCACCCCATCCATGACACGCACTTGAAGAATAACCCCACGGTAGGCATCGTAAACAGAGTCGAAAATTAAGGCCTTAAGTGGCGCCGTTACATCACCCGTTGGTGCTGGTACTTTTTCTACGATTTGCTCGAGGATTTCCTCGATACCGATACCAGCCTTGGCAGAAGCCAAAACTGCTTCACTGGCATCCAAACCAATGACATCTTCAATCTCTGTACGCACGCGCTCAGGATCTGCTGCTGGCAGGTCAATTTTATTAATGACTGGCATGATTTCCAAATCATTGTCCAAGGCTAGATAAACGTTGGCAAGGGTTTGAGCCTCAATTCCTTGGGCAGCATCAACCACCAAAATCGCTCCCTCACAGGCAGCTAGCGAACGCGAAACTTCATAGGTAAAGTCAACGTGCCCCGGCGTGTCAATCAAGTGGAAGATATAGGTTTCCCCATCTTTTGCAGTGTAATTCAACTCGATGGCATTCAACTTAATGGTAATCCCACGTTCCCGCTCTAAGTCCATGCTATCCAAAAGCTGGGCCTGCATTTCTCGACTTGAAACCGTCTCTGTTTTTTCTAAAATGCGGTCTGCTAGAGTTGATTTCCCGTGGTCAATATGGGCGATAATAGAGAAGTTACGGATCTTCTCCTGTCGTTTTTTCAATTCTTCTAAGTTCATGATTCTCTTCCTTTCAGGGTATCTATTTATTATAAATTGTTTTTGACATTTTGACAAGACCATACCCTGCTAGGAGTACTAATCTTCAGCGACAAAGCCGTCATTTTCGATAAAGTGATGTTCTGTCATCCCTTGGTCTGTAAAGACAATACCGTGAAGGACACCACCATAAACAGCTCCTCCATCCATTCCAATCTTGCCATCTTCTGTAGTCCAAAGCTCAGCTGTACCTCGTTCTTGCTTTAACAAACCATAAACCGGTGTATGTCCAAAGATAATGGTTTTTCCAGTATGATTTTTCGCTTCGTGGAATGGTTTTCTAAGCCAGACTTTTTTATAATCTGTGGTTTCATGCCAGTCATCCAAGGTCAAATCAATACCAGCATGTACAAAGATATACTTATCTGTCTCTACCACAAAAGGCATTTGACGAATAAATTCGACCAAATCTGCCGCTTCAGTGGCAACACGCTTGGCATCCTCAACTCCATCAACTGGTGCATCCAAGGGACGACCTAGGATAGAGTTAATGGTTGTATCTCCACCATTACGGCGATAGTGATCATAGCTTTCTTCAGGATCATCAAGCCATGTCAAAAACATATACTCGTGGTTTCCTGATAAACAGATAGCCCCTTGATTGTCCACCAAGTCCTTGACCATTTCTAAAACACGGCGACTATCCTCACCACGGTCAATCAAATCCCCTAGAAAGAGCAACTGGGTCTGACCATCCCATGTTTTGAGAAGGTCTTCCAGCATCCCAGCTTTTCCGTGAACATCTCCAATCACATAATAGTTTGTCATCTTACTTCTCCCTGTTTCTCAACAATTCTCTGGCTTGCGTCAGGGCTGCTTCCGTCACATCATCACCTGCCAACATCTTAGCAACTTCTTCCACTCGCTCTTCAACCGTCAAGAGACGAACAGTCGAAACTGTTGAATGGTCATTGCTAATCTTCTCAATAAAGAATTGATAATCCGCAATCGCAATCACTTGTGGCAAATGGGAAATAGCCAGAACCTGCCCATGTTGGCCAATCTTGTGAATCTTCTGTGCAATGGCCTGAGCTACACGACCTGAAACTCCCGTATCTACTTCATCAAAGACAATACTTGTCTTGCCCTCTTTACGAGAAAAGGCAGACTTAATGGCTAACATGAGACGAGATAATTCCCCGCCAGACGCAACCTTGACCAAGGGTTTAAAATCTTCGCCAGGGTTGGTTGAAATGTAAAACTCGACCATTTCATTGCCTTCACGACTGAATTTGCCCTTGCTAAAACGAACCTGAAACTGAGCTTTTTCCATATAAAGATCTTGCAGTTCCTGTTTAATCTCATCTTCAAGCTGCTGAGCCAAATCATGACGAGCAGATGCAAGCTGGCCTGCCAAATCGACAAGATTGACTTCCAATTTCTTGAGCTCAGCTTCCATGTCCTCAGACGAGAGGTTATTGCCTGTCAAGAGGTTGTATTCTTCCGTAATCTTAGCAAAATAAAGCAAGACATCGTCTACAGTCCCACCATACTTACGAGTAATGGTATGAAGGAGGTCCAAACGATTCTCGACCTGCATGAGACGATTACCATCAAAATCTAAATCCTCAATGATTGCTTCCAAACGTTTGCTAATATCTTCTAAGACATAGTAGGTCTCAGACAGAGAACTCGAAATTTCACGGTATTCAGGGTCATACTCTTCGACACTTTCCATGTTATTCATGGCTGAACGAACATTGGCTAGACTTGAAAAATCTTCATTGTCCAACATGCTGTAGGCATTGGTCAGCGTATCCGCAATATTTTTATGGTTGAGCAGTTTATCACGCTCTTGATTAAGAGCCAAGTCTTCCCCTGCTTGCAAGTTAGCTGCCTCAATTTCTGCCATTTGAAATTCCAACATTTCGATACGTGCCTTGTGTTCCTGTTGGTTTTTCTTGACTTCCAGAACCTGCTTACGCATTTTACGGTAGGCATCAAAACTCGTTTGATAGGTTTCTTTCAAGTCCCAAAAAGCTGCATCGCCAAATTCATCCAACATCTGGATGTGCAGTTGAGGACGCATTAACTCTTCTTGGTCATGTTGACCATGAATATCCACCAGATGTTGCCCAATAGCACGCAAAACAGACAGATTAACCATCTGGCCATTCACACGGCTGATACTACGACCATTTTGCAGAATTTCCCGACGGATGATAATTTCATCCCCCAATTCCAAACCTTGCTCATCAAAAATTTCCTGTAAAAGGCGACTATTCTCAACTGAGAAAAGCCCCTCAATCTCTGCCTTTGGCGCACCATGACGAATAACATCTGTCGTAGCACGAGCTCCCAACATCATATTCATGGCATCAATGATAATCGACTTCCCTGCACCCGTTTCACCAGTCAGGACAGTCATCCCCTTTTCAAAATTGAGAGAAATAGCCTCAATAATGGCAAAGTTTTTTATCGAAATTTCAAGTAACATATAGACCTACCAATTTTTTACTTGTTCAAAGATTTCCTCAGCTAGACTTTCACTTCTGGCAATGACTAAAATCGAACTATCATCAGCCAAACAGCTAAAAATCTTGTCCGCAAAAGTCTCGATTAACTGAGCTTTTACAAAAGCTGTATTTCCTGGGATGACTTGGAGATTAATCATCTTATCCATCAATTCAGCCGATTCGATATTGTCTTCAGCCAGTTGCAGACTTTTTACGATTGATTTTGGCAATTCATAGACATAGGTGTTGTCTCTCAAAGGAATTTTGACAATACCTAGTTCTTTGATATCCCGTGATACCGTTGCCTGAGTAGCAGTGATTCCTGCTTCTTTCAAGTGTTCTACAATTTCTTCTTGCGTACCGATTTGATAATCTGTCACAAATCGTCTAATTTTTTCAAGTCTCTCTTTTTTATTCATTTTTAAATTGACTATGCGCCCTCTCTACTACTTCTTCAATCTCAGCAAGAACCTGATTGCTTGCTGACTCTTCTTTTTTCAAATACGCTAAAAATTCAATATTTCCATGCCCACCTTGGATGGGAGAAAAGTCCAAACCAAGGACTGAAAAACCTTCCTCTACTGCCATAGCTGTTACAGATTCAAGGACTTTCTGATGGACCTTGGCATCGCGAATAATTCCATTTTTCCCAATCTGCTCACGTCCTGCCTCAAACTGGGGCTTAACCAAAGCCACGACCTGACCTTGTTCAGCCAAGACACGGTGCAAGGCCGGAAGGATCAAACTGAGGGAAATGAAACTCACATCAATACTGGCAAAGCTCGGTTCCTTTTCTAAATCAGTCTTTTCTGCATAGCGGAAATTAAACTGCTCCATGCTGACAACCCGTGGGTCTTGGCGTAGTTTCCAAGCCAACTGATTAGTACCAACATCAATCGCAAAGACTAACTCAGCACCATTTTGCAACATGACATCGGTAAAACCTCCAGTAGAGGCACCGATATCAATCGTTGTTGCCCCTTCCACTGATAATTCAAAGACCTGCAAGGCCTTTTCCAGTTTCAAACCACCACGACTGACATACTTGAGTTTCTCGCCCTTGAGTTTTAGCTCGGTGTCATCTGGAATTTTCTCTCCTGGCTTGTCAAAACGCTCTCCGTTAAGGACTGCTACGACTAGACCAGCCATGACACCACGCTTGGCCTGCTCTCGTGTCTCAAACAAACCCTGTTTATAAGCTAGTACATCCACTCTTTCCTTAGCCATTGATTCTCAAACTTTCTACTACACTTACAATCGATTCTGTTTCAAAGGGAACCTGCTGAGCAATTTCTTCTAATTTGGCATTAGCTTTATCCAGAGTTTGGTTACAAAAGGCAATAGCCTCTTTCAAGCCCAACAAAGCTGGATAGGTTGATTTTTCTGCCTGCAGATCCTTTTGAGGTGTCTTGCCAATTTCCTCAAAACTAGCTGTCACATCCAGTACATCATCTCGAACTTGAAAAGCAAGTCCAATCAATTCCCCAACAGTTTTCAGCTTCGCCTGCATCTCAGGTACCAATTCGGCTATAATAGCAGCTGCTTGGAAGGGATAGGCTAGCAGTTTTCCCGTTTTATTAGCATGAATGGTCTGAAGTTCTTCCAAGGACAAGTGCTGGTGTTCACCTTCCATATCCAAAACTTGCCCTGCCACCATGCCCAGACTTCCTGACGCAAGCGATAAGTTGGCAATTAAGTCCACCTTGATCTGACTTGGCAAATCTGCCTGCGCTATCAAAGCATAAGGATCTAGGAATAAAGCATCTCCTGCCAAAATGGCCATAGCTTCTCCAAATTTCTTATGATTGGTCAAACGCCCTCGACGATAATCATCATCATCCATAGCAGGAAGATCATCATGAATCAAGCTCCCTGTATGAATCATTTCCAAGGCCGCAGCCACCTGCGCGTGAGCAGATTTAATAGCGACCTGCAAGGCTTCCAAAACTTCCAACAAGAGAAAAGGGCGAATACGCTTGCCACCAGCATGAATGGAATAGAGAACAGACTCTCGCAAACTAGATGCAAACTGCTGGTCTCCATAAAAATCTTCCAAGGCTGACTCGACAAGAGCTAATTTTTCTTGCTTTTTCATTCAAAATCACTTTCTGTTCCATCTTCTTGCATGACCTTAACTAAGGTCTTTTCAGCCTTGTCCAGCGTCGCTTGGAGCTCTTTTGACAAGACCATGCCCTTTTGAAAGGCAGCAATCGCATCTTCCAGAGCAATTTCACCATTTTCCAAACTTTGGACAATGGCCTCCAGTTCTGCTAGATTTTCCTCAAATTTCTTTTGTTTTGACATCTTTAACCTCTAATTCTACTCGACCATCTCGCATCAAAAGCGTCACTTGGTCTTTTTTCTTCAAACTCCCAACCGAATCAACTACGGACTCTTCTTTTTTGACAATAGCATAACCACGCGCCACGATTCGACTGGTATCCAGCATAAGCAATGCTTCTGAAAGTCTCTTGACCTCAGCAACCTTGGCATCATAAACCAAAGCCATTTGGCTACGTAGGAGCTTATCCAATTGTACAAGCCGATCCTGATAACGTTGGATTTTAGTAACAGGCGATAATTGGACTAGTCGATGCGTCCTTGCTTGTACTATCTGTTTGTTATCAGAAATCCGTGTTCGCAAACTTTGTTTCAAACGCAATTGCAGTTGATCCAAGCGTTGCAAATAACCATCATACAAGCGCTCTGGTTGTCTAAAAATAACAGACTGACTGCATTTTTTCAAAGCTTCTTGTTTCTTAGATAGGACATTTCGGACTGCTGTTGCCATCCGTTTTTCCTGATTTTGCAAATGAGCTAATAGATCCAACTTGGTCACAGGCGTTGCCAGTTCAGCTGCAGCTGTTGGAGTCGCAGCCCTTCTATCTGCCACAAAATCCGCCAAGGTCACATCTGTCTCATGCCCCACACTAGAAATAACTGGCAGACGAGATTCAAAAATAGCCCGCACCACAATTTCTTCGTTAAAGGCCCAGAGATCCTCGATGGAACCACCACCACGACCAATAATGAGCAAGTCCAAATCGTCACGTTCATTAGCACGCGAAATATTTCGAGCAATTTCCTCCGCAGCCCCTTCACCTTGAACCTTGGTCGGATAGAGAAGAATGTCCACACCTGGGAATCGCCTGCTGACGGTCGTGATAATATCTCGAATAACGGCTCCACTACGACTGGTTACCACACCAATTCTCTTAGAAAATTGGGGCAGAGGTTGCTTGAAGCGTTCTTGAAACAGGCCTTCTTCTGTTAGTTTTTTCTTGAGTTGTTCAAACTGAATCGCAAGCGCACCAACTCCATCAGGCTCTGCCTTTTCAATGATGATGGAGTAGCTACCACTTGGTTCATAGACCTGCACACGCCCAATCACATTGATTTTCATCCCTTCTTCCAGGTCGAAACCTAATTTCTGATAAATTCCAGACCAGATGGTCGCTTGAATAACTGCATGGTCATCCTTTAGGGAGAAATATTGGTGAGTAGGTCGTTTACGAAAATTGGAAACTTGACCAGTTAAATAGACCCGTTCCAAGTAAGGGTCTTTATCGAATTTCATTTTCAGATACTTGGTCAAAGTTGTTACCGATAAATACTTTTCCATCTCCACCTACTATTCATTTTCTTGCTCTTTCATGGGTATTATTATACCAAAAATATGCCTAAAAATCTCCATTTATGTACCATTATGAAGGAAAAATAGAAAAAGGAGGCAAGGCCTCCACATCTGTTTATTTACTGTTTCGAGCTTCTTCCAAAATCTTTGCAATCTTGGTCGTCAACAGGTCAATAGCCACTGTATTGCTGACCCCTTCAGGAATGACGATATCAGCATAACGCTTGGTTGGTTCGATAAACTGATGGTACATGGGCTTGACAACGCCTAAATACTGGTCAATAACGCTATCAAGGCTGCGGCCACGCTCTTCCATATCACGCTTAATCCGACGAATAATGCGCACATCATCGTCTGTATCCACAAAAATCTTGATATCCATCAAATCGCGCAGGCGCTTGTCCTCCAAGACCAAAATCCCCTCAACGATAAAGACATCTTGAGGCTCTTGACGATAGGTCTTGCTGCTTCGTGTATGCTCTGTATAGTCATAAGTCGGAATATCCACTGGACGCCCTGCCAACAATTCCTTAATCTGCTCAATCATCAAGTCTGTATCAAAGGCAAAAGGATGGTCGTAGTTGGTTTTGACACGCTCTTCAAAGGTCAAATGAGACTGATCCTTGTAGTATGAATCATGCTCAATCATGGAAATTTTTTCATCAGGGAAATGCGATAAAATGGCTCTTGAAACACTGGTCTTACCTCCACCAGAACCACCTGTCACCCCGATAATGATTGGTCTATTTTGCATGCTATCCTCCGTTTTTTTATCCGTCGTCTATTCTATCACATTTTTTGCAAAATTTATAGTCTGATTTGGATAGTCTAGGGGAAACAACACTCCCTACACCTCAGTTAGACTAGCTAAAAACCTTCCTTGGCTTGTAGAGATTGTCCCGTTTTTCTAGAATGGCTAACAATTTATCTTCTTCAAAAGCAGCTAATTCTTGTTCTGTTTGTTCGAGCTCTATAAAACGACCAAAGCGCACTTCTGTAGCCTCTTCTGGAGTTAGTAAAACTTTTACAAGGTCTCCTGTCCCAATCTCTAGAGGATGGAGAAAGTCCAGTTGGCCAGCCTCTACTTTTTCAGCAATTTCTTCCAAGGTAAGAGCATCTTCTAATTGTAAGCCGGCTGCACTAGTACGAGTCAGATGTGACATATGAGCCGCATAACCAAGCTTCTCTCCCAAATCAACCGATAAGGTACGAATATAGGTTCCCTTGCTACATTTCACACGAAAAGTGAATCGTGCAAGATGACCCTCATAAGAAATCGGACTTGTCCGTTCAAATTGATAAATGGTCACCTGACGTTCTGGACGCTCCACTTCCTGACCGGCACGCGCATACTCATAGAGCTTACGACCATTGACCTTAACAGCTGAATACATAGGCGGAATCTGGGTAATAGGCCCAGTCAGACTGGCTATTGCTTCATCAATAATTTTTTCATCTAAGTGCGACAAAACAGGTGTCTCTGCGACCACTTCCCCACTAGCATCCTCAGTTGTCGTGGAATAGCCAAGAGTGATTTCCCCCTCATAGACCTTACCCTCATCCTGCATAAACTCGACCATGCGTGTCGCCTTGCCAACCGCAATAGGCAAAACACCCACTACATCCGGATCCAAGGTTCCACCATGCCCAATTTTCTTGGTTTCCAAAATCTTACGCAGTTTAAAAACCGCATCATGCGAGGTCATCCCCGCTTCTTTTTTTAAGTTGATAATACCGTTCATTCATTAACTTTCTAAAAATACTAAAACTCTCTTTTGAAAATTCTTACTCTGTTCATAAAGTGCATGGCTGCACTCTGGCAACTTATTGATGCGACTAAAAACATAAACTTTATAAACCTTGACCAATTCTCGGTAAGTTAAAGCTAGCATTTGTGCCATGCCCCTAACTGTCTGTAATCCATCCCCCAACCCTGGTATGATAACGAGAGACTTCTTTCCTTTACCAAAGGCCAGATAATCCATGCCCTTGTCGTTAAAATATAAGTTTTTCCCTTTTGTTGAAGATATTACTTCGTTCCCTCTACTATTTTTTCATGATTTATCTATGTTGAGTTTTTAAATGCAAGGCAAAGCCGGCAGTCACTTTTTCAAATCCAACTGCCTGATAAAACTGATGTGCAGCATTTCGTTCAGCGGTTAATCCACTATTTAGAGCCAGTGCCTCAACTCCTTCTTTTACCGCTTGTTTTTTCAATGCATCGATTAGCATACTAGCAATTCCTTGTCGTCTTGTTTCTTTTGCAACTGACAAAGCTAAAATACGATAGTAAGATCCATCTGCTTCAAAAAAGAAGAGCTTCGCATAACCTAAGAAACCTAAAATTTCTCCGTTTCTTTCAGCTAGAAGACAGCCATAATGTGGTTGAGAAAGAATCATTTCTAAACGTCGAGACAGTTTAGAAGCGGTCGTTGGATAGCCCAAGTCTTCGTATAGAGACAGTAGTGCTTCAGCATCTTTCATTGTTGCTTTTCGTATCTGCATAGGATCCTCCTATTCCCCCTTCAATGCTTCAAACTTCGCTTTCATAGTTGGATTTTTCCGGGTCAATTTTTTGACGGAAACATCTTCTAATTTGTTGTTTGCAAGGCGAAGTTGGTTTTCAGATGTTGTCAGGAACTTCTTAACCTCTTCCATGCGTTTGATGGCCTTGTCGATTTCATCGATTGCCTTACCAAAGTTGGTCGAAGCTGAATTATAGTTCTTAGCAAAAGCTAGTTTAAAGGCATCCAAGTCTTCTTCAAAATGCGTAATGTCAATATTTTGTTCGCGAACCAAGGCCAATTCTTGTTTGTATTTGAGAGAATTAAGAGCCGCATTACGCAAGAGTCCAATCAGCTGAATGAAGAACTGGGGACGAACCACATACATCTTTTCATACTCGTGGCTGACGTCAACAATCCCTGTGTTAAAGTAGTCATTATCGGCTTCAAGCATAGTCACCAAAACCGCATATTCACAGTTCTTTTCACGACGGTCCTTGTCTAATTCCTTGTAAAAATCTGCATTCTTGTGCTTCTTCTCTGTTCCGTCAGCTTCATTTTTCATCTCAAACATGATGGAAATGATTTCGACCCCATTTTCATCACATTCACGGAAGATAAAGTCCCCCTTAGACCCACGCGCAGAAACCTTGTTATCCTTTTCAAAGTAAGCATTTGGAAAGGCAAAACTGCGGACCTTGTTAAACTCACTTTCTGCATACTGTTCCAGACTTTCCCCGATAGCTTTTGTTGATTGTTGGGCTTTGAAATTCTTATAAAATTCGACTTGTTCACTTGCTGCCTTGAGCTGGGCTTCATAGTTTTGTTTAACAGAAGCAAGAGAAAGCTCGTTTTCTTTTTCTTGTAAAAGAAGCTGATTTTTGACCTGATCTCGTTCTTTTTCTAGGTCAGAAAGGGTCTTTTGCAGTTGATTTTCATGCTCTAAACGCAAGGTAGCTAATTTGTTTTCCAAGGCCTGTACTTCCTTGTCCTTAGCCAATAAAGCCTGATGATTTGTCTGTTCAACCTCTTTCTTGGCCAATTCTTTTTCTGTATCAAAGTTTTGGATTTGATTCTGTAATTGCGCAATTTCTTGATCTTTTTGAGCTAGTTTAGTCTGTTGCTCATTCATAGCTTTTTGCTCAGCCAAGGCCAGTTCCTGCTTCATGCGATCGTGCAATTCCTTATCAAACTCTGTCGTTCTCACTTGGGACAGAAGTTCGGCATACTGACTCTCATTTACTGTAAAGACTTCCCCACAATTGGGACATTTGATTTCGTTCATAACGTTCCTCTTTCTAGACTTCTGTAACCATTATATCATGCCTGAGGAAAAATCAAAAACAGCGAGTCGAAACCCACTGTTTATCTTCTTTTTCTTTAAATTTTTTCCAAGGCCAAGCGCAAATCTTCAATCAAATCCTCTACATTTTCAAGACCGATTGACAAACGAATTTGGTTTGGTGTGACACCTGCTGCTTCTAGATCTTTTTCTGACAATTGACCGTGAGTAGTTGTAGCTGGATGGACAACAAGCGATTTAGCATCTGCAACGTTTGCTAGGTCAGAGAAGATTTCTAAATGATCAATTACCTTGCGGGCTTCTGCCTCCCCACCTTTGACATGGAAGGTAAAGATTGATCCCACACCTTTTGGCAAGTATTTCTCCGCCAAAGCATGGTAAGGACTATCAGCCAATTTTGGATAGTTGACTTTTTCTACCTTAGGATGATTTACAAGAAAATCAACAATTTTCTCTGCATTTTGCACATGGCGTTCCACACGAAGTGAAAGCGTTTCAAGTCCTTGGAGCAAGAGAAAGGCATTAAATGGCGACAAGGCTGCACCTGTATCACGAAGCAATTGAACACGGACAGCGATAATAAAGGCTGCTGCACCCACATCACGAGTATAGCTCAAATTGTGGTAACTTGGATCTTCCTCAACAAATTGAGGGAATTTCCCTGAAGCCGCCCAGTCAAAACGACCGCTATCGACAATCACTCCTCCAATAGTCGTACCATGTCCACCGATAAACTTAGTCGCAGAGTGAATAGCAATATCTACACCATGAGAAAAGACGTTAATCAAATAAGGTGTAGCAAAGGTATTGTCGGAAACAAGTGGAATTTGGTGTTTATGAGCAATCTCAGCCAATTTTTCCAAGTCAGGAATGTTTATCAAGGGGTTGCCCAAGGTTTCAATCAAGACAAGCTTGGTATTGTCATTGATAGCTGCTTCTACTTCCTCCAAATTATCCACGTCCACAAAGGTTGTTGTGATACCATAACGAGGAAGTGTTTCTTTCAAAAGATTGAAGGTTCCACCGTAAATAGTCGAAGCAGCCACTACATGGTCACCAGCATGGGCAAGAGCCAAAATCGTATAAGTCACTGCGGCCATACCTGATGCTGTTGCAAGAGCTCCAACACCACCTTCAAGGGCAGCAATTCTTTCTTCAAAGGCAGCTGTTGTCGGGTTGGTGATACGAGTATAAATGTTCCCTGGTTTTCTCAAGGCAAACAAATCGGCACCTTCCTGCGTGTCATCAAAAACAAAGGATGTTGTCTGATAAATCGGCACTGCACGAGACTTGGTAGCTGGATCCACAACTTGACCAGCATGTAGTTGCAAGGTTTCAAATTTAAAATCACGAGTCATAAAACGACCTCCAAATAGTTTGATTAAGGATATTGTAGCACCTTAAGTTATAGTTTACAAATATCAGTTTTCTATATTTTGATATAAGAAATAGCTATTACTCTATTTTAAAAACGAAAAAAGCACGACTCAATCGTGCTCATTTTCTTAATCTACATAAGTATCTTCGTTTTTATTGAGGAAGGCATATGGAAGACCCATCAAGAGACCACCGCCGATTAAGTTTCCAACGAAGGTTACACCCCAGTGACGAAGCATATTTCCAACACCGAAGTTAGCAATTGAATCCGCAGCAACACTGAATTTTACAATCGCGAAAGAAGCAAAGTTCGCCGCAATGTGCTCGTTTGTTAAGAATACAAACATGTAAATCGCTGACAACACAAGCCAAAGTTTGGCACCACCATCTTTGACCAAAACAAATGAAAGAATCGCAATATTTACGAAAATATTTGCCAAAATAGCCTCAAGCAAGATTAATTCATTTGAACGGCCTAACTTCATCTCAACAACACCTGAAATAAAGCTATCGTGAGTCAGATGTGCATAGGCTGCTGAATGAGCAAAGCCCCAACCTGCTATCAAGGCTCCGATAAGGTTGAATAAGGTACAGTAAAGTAAAATCTCAGCTGTTTTTCTCCAAGAGATTTTTTTCAAGAAACTACCAGCAGTCAAGAACATCATGTTTGATGTTACCAACTCGGCATTCAAGAAAACAATGTAGGCCAAGCCCCAAGCAAAGACAAATGGAAAGAGGAAGCGTCCACTACCTGGTGCAATTTTATTAATCAAGTCAGCCCCAACTGCACCAGCAGCTGTACTGAAGGTTAAAAATGCACCTGCGAACATAGAACGAATCGCATACTTAAATTTGCTTTGACTATAGAGACTTTCCTTCTTCTTGCAAGCAAATTCAATCTTTGAGATAAATTCTGAAGAAACCATAATAAACTCCTAAAAATTTTTTACCTGATAATTATATCACAAACTTTAGAATTAAGGAAGCGTTTTCTGTATTTCATAACAGTTTATTTTGAAACTCTATCTATAAAAAAATCAGTAAAACCTAAGATTTTACTGATTTATCTTTAATAACGTTGTTTATATGGTTGATTGAAAGCTGTTAGAATTTCTTCAGGTGTTTGTGAATAATCTTTTGTATCTTTCAAGTCACCTTTTACGATAATACGTTCTGTCGCATCATAGTCAACACAGGTTACAAGTGTGATTTCATCAACTCCAGTACGGTCATCAATCTCATCAACGCGGTCTGGAGTCACATGCTTCACTTCACGGATTTCATAGGTATAAACTTTATCCTTATCAGTTAGATAAATTTTCATCCCATTTTTAGCGCGTGATAATGGAGAAAAGAGCATTTGGCTGGCGTTTTCCGCCGTGAAGATGTGATGGCTCGCAAGGGAATAGTTTCCTTTCCCCATCACTTGATCACGCTTCATTGTACCGGCTCCATAGAAGAGATTGACATTATCCAGTCCCTTAAAAATAGGCAAGTTAATTTCTACCTCAGGGACAGCAATTCCACCGATAACAGGCAATTTTTGCGAATCCCATTGTGAGGATAAGACAGCTTCTGATGAAATAGCTTTTACTGAATCAAAGTCAAAATTTCCTTCTGTATCTTGATTTTCTTCCAATTTTTCTTTTGATACCTGGCTGACTTGGTATTTATTGGTATTCCAAACCATGAACATATCACGAATTTTTGAATTGAAAATCAAAGCAAGTGACAAGAGGATTAAGAATCCTGCAAGGATATTGATTAGTAAATTTTTATGGTTTGTTTTCTTTTTGTTCTTTTTATGAGACATTATGCTTCACCTTCTGTTTCGTTTTCTGCCCCAACTTCTTCTTTTTCTGCCGCTGTAACCGTAGTAAAGGTTACAATTTTAGCATCTTGGTCCAGGCGCATCACTTTAACTCCCATAGTTGAGCGACCTGTTTGTGAAATATTGGCAACGTTGGTTCGAATCATGACACCTGTATCAGTGATAATCATCAAATCTTCATCGCCTTTAACTGTCATAAGACCAGCAAGGGAACCATTCTTTTCAGTAATTTTAGCAGTTTGCATCCCTTTACCACCACGACCTTTTGTTGGATATTCAGTCGCAACGGTGCGCTTACCATATCCTTTTTCAGTGATGATCAAAACCTCGTCCTGGTCTGTAATCACACTAGCACCAACAACTGTGTCCCCATCACGGAGATTAACACCTTTCACCCCCGTAGCGATACGACTCATTCCACGAACGGCTGATTGATTAAAGCGAACTGCATAACCAAACTTGGTACCAATGATAATGTCCGTATCTTCTTCCGTCAACAAGACATTAATCAGTTCATCTTCATCTTTAAGGTTCAGTGCTTTAAGTCCATTTTGACGAATGTTAGCAAATTCCTTAACGCTGGTTCTCTTCACAATACCATGACGGGTTGTGAAGAAGAGATAAGCATCGTCACTACGTTCAGACTCGACATTGATGATGGTCTGAATACTTTCGCCTTCATCCAATTTCAAAAGATTGACAATCGGCAATCCTTTGGCTGTACGGCCATACTCAGGAATTTCATAACCTTTCAGGCGATAGACACGTCCTTTATTTGTAAAGAAGAGTAGGTGATCATGGGTGCTAGTTGACACTAACTCACGGACAAAATCATCATCCTTAACTCCCGTACCTTGAACACCACGACCACCACGTTTTTGAGCGGTAAATTCGTCTTGGTCCAGACGTTTGATGTAACCCTTATTAGACAGTGTAATTAAGACATCTGATTCTTCAATCAAATCTTCATCTTCGAGGCTTAAGACTTCACCGACCATCAGTTCAGTACGACGTTGGTCGCCAAACTTACGCTTAACTTCGTCTAATTCATCTTTAATGATTTGAGAAACACGTTCTGGTTTAGCTAGAATATCTGCTAAATCCGCAATTAGAGCCAAGAGATCATCATATTCAGACTGAATCTTATCACGTTCCAAACCTGTCAAACGACGAAGACGCATATCAAGGATGGCTTGGCTTTGACGTTCAGAAAGCTTAAACTTACTCATCAACTCAGCTTGTGCTTCCGCATCCGTTTCACTAGCACGGATGATACGAATCACTTCATCGATATGGTCTAGCGCAATTAAGAGACCTTCTAAGATATGAGCACGCGCTTCTGCTTTTTCCTTATCAAAACGTGTACGACGAACAACCACTTCTTTTTGGTGCTCGATATAAGCATCCAAAATCTGACGAAGGGACAAAATCTTGGGTACACCATTTTGGATAGCAAGCATATTGAAACCAAAGTTGGTTTGCATCTGGGTCATCTTGAAGAGGTTATTAAGAATAACATTGGCAGAGGCATCTCGCTTCACTTCGATAACAAAGCGAACACCTTCACGGTTTGACTCATCACGTACTGCTGTGATCCCCTCAATGCGTTTTTCCTGAACCAAACGAACAATATGCTCATGCACCTTGGTTTTATTAACCATATAAGGAAATTCTGTTACAACGATGCGCTCACGGCCAGTCTTAGTTTCTTCAATTTCAGTACGAGAACGAAGAACTATAGAACCTTTACCTGTCTCATAAGCCTTATGGATACCTGATTTCCCCATTACAAGGGCACCAGTTGGAAAATCTGGCCCAGGCAAAACTTCCATCAAGTCCTTAGTAGTCACTTCAGGATTGTCCATGACCAACTTCACTGCATCAATGGTTTCACCCAAGTTATGAGGTGGAATATTGGTTGCCATCCCAACCGCGATACCAGTTGCTCCATTAACCAAAAGATTTGGAAAGCGCGCTGGCAAGACCAAGGGTTCACGTTCATTGGCATCGTAGTTATCAACAAAATCAACTGTATTTTTATTGATATCACGAAGCATTTCCAGAGCAATCTTGCTCATACGTGCCTCAGTATAACGCTGGGCGGCAGCACCGTCTCCATCCATAGAACCAAAGTTTCCATGCCCATCGACAAGCATGTAACGGTAGCTCCACCATTGAGCCATACGGACCATGGCTTCATAGATAGAGGAATCCCCGTGTGGATGGTATTTACCCATGACATCCCCTGTAATACGAGCAGATTTTTTATGAGGTTTGTCTGGAGTAACACCCAATTCATTCATTCCGTAGAGAATCCGACGGTGAACGGGTTTTAAGCCATCTCGAACATCAGGAAGAGCCCGCGCTACGATAACACTCATGGCGTAGTCGATAAAGCTCGTCTTCATCTCCTTTGTCAGATTGACATTCACTAAATTTCTATCCTGCATTAATAAATGCCTCATTTCACTATTAGTAATTAAATATATTATACCATAATGTCCGCTATATTTCAGGTATCTAAAATCGCTAAAACGTTTACATCAAGAACTCTAATGCATATCCGTGACAAAGCTTTTTAAAAGTGATAAAATTGAAATAACTGGGGAAATCCCTGAATAAAATTAAGGAGATGTTTAGAATAATGACTTCAACTAAACAACACAAAAAAGTTATCCTTGTCGGTGATGGTGCTGTAGGTTCATCTTACGCTTTTGCACTTGTTAACCAAGGAATTGCACAAGAGCTTGGAATTATCGAAATTCCACAATTGCATGAAAAAGCTGTTGGTGACGCGCTTGACCTTAGTCACGCCCTTGCCTTCACTTCACCTAAAAAAATCTATGCAGCTCAATACTCTGACTGTGCAGACGCTGACCTTGTTGTAATCACTGCAGGTGCTCCACAAAAACCAGGTGAAACTCGTCTTGACCTTGTAGGTAAAAACCTTGCTATCAACAAATCAATCGTAACTCAAGTTGTTGAATCAGGTTTCAAAGGTATCTTCCTTGTTGCTGCTAACCCAGTTGACGTTTTGACTTACTCAACTTGGAAATTCTCTGGTTTCCCTAAAGAACGCGTTATCGGTTCAGGTACTTCACTTGACTCAGCTCGTTTCCGTCAAGCACTTGCTGAAAAACTTGATGTTGATGCTCGTTCAGTGCACGCCTACATCATGGGTGAACACGGTGACTCTGAGTTCGCTGTTTGGTCACACGCAAACATCGCTGGTGTAAACCTTGAAGAATTCCTTAAAGACACTCAAAATGTTCAAGAAGCTGAATTGATTGAATTGTTCGAAGGTGTTCGTGATGCTGCCTACACAATCATCAACAAAAAAGGTGCAACATACTACGGTATCGCAGTAGCCCTTGCCCGTATCACTAAAGCTATCCTTGACGATGAAAACGCAGTACTTCCACTTTCAGTATTCCAAGAAGGTCAATACGGAGTTAAAAACGTCTTTATCGGTCAACCAGCTGTTGTTGGTGCACACGGTATTGTTCGTCCAGTAAACATCCCATTGAACGACGCAGAAACTCAAAAAATGCAAGCATCTGCTAAAGAATTACAAGCTATTATTGACGAAGCTTGGAAAAACCCAGAATTCCAAGCTGCTTCTAAAAACTAATTTAGATAGTAATAACTCCTTGAGTCATCAGGGAGTTATTTTTTATCTGTTTCTAAACTAAACCTTTTATGAAGGTTGCGAAAATAAAATTAGGATCCCAATAAAACTGATATGACACAACTTTTAAAGAAGCTAAGCAGCCCCATCAAATCAAAACTCACATTATGAAAGTATGGAGCAAGCAGTACTTGACGCACTTGATACGTTCTCATTAAATCGAAAGTAAAAAGTTTTGCCCCCTTTTTGCCCCCTGGCACAAAAAAGACCTATCATACAGGCTAGAAAGCTTGATATGATAGGCTCTTTTTATTTTAATTAACGTACTGTACGGATACGCATTGTGTTTGTACGTACAGCTTCTCCAACTGGTACACCAGCTACGATAACGATATCGTCACCAGATTGTACAAGACCTGCTTCAACTGCTTTACGTTCAGCAATTTCGAACATATCATCAGTTGATGATGGAGCATCTGTCAACATTGGGATAACACCCCAGTTCAACATCAATCCACGTTCTGTCAATTCGTCGAATGTCAATGCCAAGATGTCAGCATTTGGACGGTATTTAGAGATCAAACGTGCAGTGTGACCTGTCTTAGTAAGAGTTACAACCAATTTAATGTCCATTGAGTTAGTAGCATCTTTAACAGCTGAAGCCATTACTTCTGTCTTAGAGTTGCGTTCAAATGAATCTGAGTTCAAACGACCGTATTCGTTAAGAAGAGTTTGAGCGTTCTTGTCGATTGTAGCCATTGTAGTTACTGACTCAAGTGGGTATTTACCGTTTGCAGACTCACCTGAAAGCATTGTAGCATCAGTACCGTCGATAACAGCGTTGAATACGTCTGATACTTCTGAACGAGTTGCACGTGGTTTTTCAGTCATTGTTTCAAGCATGTTTGTTGCAGTGATAACAACTTTACCAGCAGCATTGACTTTCTTGATGATCATTTTTTGGTAAACTGGAACCATTTCGAATGGTACTTCGATACCCATGTCACCACGAGCAATCATGATACCATCAGCAGCTTCGATGATTTCATCCAAGTTATCGATACCTTGTTGGTTTTCGATTTTAGCGAACAATTGAACATGTCCATTTCCAGTTTCTTCACAGATTGCACGAACTTCGTTAACGTCTTTTGCAGTACGTACGAATGAAATCGCGATGAAGTTGATACCTTGTTCAAGACCGAAGCGGATATCATCGTTATCACGATCAGCAAGAGCTGGGAAAGGAATTTTAGTGTTAGGGATGTTAACACCTTTTTGTTTAGCAATTACGCCATCGTTTTCAACTTCAACTTCAAATTCACGAGTTGCATCATCTTTAGCAACCACACGAAGACCAAGTTTACCATCGTCAACCAAAACTTGACGACCAACTTCAACATCATCATAGATATCAAGAGCACCAGCAACGTTCAATGCAATCACATCACGAGTTGATTTGATTCCTTGTTTAGTTGCAACACGGATTTTCTCACCAGTTTTGTATGAATACTCTTTAGCTTCACCTTCAAACAATTCTGTACGGATTTCTGGTCCTTTTGTATCAAGAAGGAAACCAACTTTTTTACCTGCAAGTTTTTCTGCAAGTTTAACAGTTGCCATACGCTCACCTTGTTCTTGGTGGTCACCGTGTGAGAAGTTGAAACGGAATGTGTTAGCACCAGCTTCAATCAATTTGGCAATGTTTTTAGCTGAAGCTTCAACATCAAGTTTTTCACCCCAGTATCCGTCATCACCAAATTTTTTACCACCACGGATTTCTACCGCAGGTCCCAAAGTTGCAACGATTTTTACACGTTTATTCATGATTTTTGTGACTCCTTTATATATGACCTTTTTGGTCTTATTAACTAAATTATAAATTATGACAAGCTCTTATTCAAGCTAGATAGCTCAAGGTCAGCCTTGTGTGGGTTGTTAACCACAATCTTACCATCTGCAGTAAGGCTAAACAATGCTCCTTCTTCTGCAGTTCCAAGAATTGGGTTTTCAACCATTTTCTCGTTACGGATACCAACCGCAACACCACCGATACCTTCTTTAAGAAGTTTAACAGCATGGGCACCCATACGTGACGCCAAAACACGGTCACGCGCAGTTGGAGAACCACCACGTTGAATATGTCCAAGTTCTGTCACACGAAGGTCGCTTGTATCCCCAGCTTCTTTTAGTTTTTGACCAAATTCAGCTGCTGACATCACACCTTCTGCCAAGACGATGATATTGTGTTTTTTACCACACTCATAACCGCATTTAATGCTTTCTACGATATCTTCAATCTTGAAGCCTTCTTCAGGAATGATGATTTCATCAGCACCAGTTGCTATACCTGCCCAAAGAGCGATATCACCTGCGTTACGTCCCATAACTTCGATAACAAATGTACGACGGTGACTTGATGATGTATCACGAATCTTATCGATAGCGTCCATAGCAGTCGTAACTGCTGTGTCAAAACCGATTGTGAAGTCAGTACCAACGATATCGTTATCGATTGTACCTGGAAGACCGATAGCTGGGAAGCCATGCTCAGTCAAACGCATAGCACCGTGGTAAGATCCGTCACCACCAATAACAACTACACCTTCAATCCCGTGTTTTTTCAATTGCTCAATCCCTTTAAGTTGCCCTTCAAGTTGAGCGAACTCTGGGTAGCGAGCTGAGTGAAGGAAAGTACCACCACGAGAAATGATGTCCCCTACTGAAGCTGCATCTAGGGGATGAATTTCACCGGCAACCATACCAGCATATCCATCATAGATACCAAACACTTCCATTCCTTCTGAAATTGCTTGACGAACAACTGCGCGGATGGCAGCGTTCATACCAGGGGCGTCTCCACCACTAGTCAAAACAGCAATACGTTTCATATTGGTTATGCTCCTTTTTCTTTTAACATTCTTACTGATTATACCACATTTACGTTGAAAATTCTTCTATTTTCCGTAATTTTAGCGATAAATCGTTTTCATAACTATTCCATTCAATTTCGCTTCTAATTCATCAGATTTAGCTACAAAATGATGGGGAGAAACAATTGTTCTCTGTTCCTCTTCATACCTGATAATGACTGGGATTGGGCCTTTATACTGGTCTAAAATACGTGACATTTCTTGATCCGAGTCATAATTTTTTACCTGAATCCAAAAGCGCTCAGCCACTGCTTCTCTTATTTCTTGTGCAATCATTTGCAGACGACCGTCACGTGACTGGACTTTCCCTTTAATATAGTAGAAGGCTCCTTCTCTTACTTCCTGAGCAACCTGTCGATATAAATCTGAAAAGAGGGTAACATCCAATTTTTTCTTACTGTCATCCACCTGTAAGAAAGCCATATTTTCACCTTTTTTGGTACGAATTACTTTTATCTTCTGAACTTCAACCAAGATAATAGCATAGCTATTTTCTGACAAATTACTAATAGGAGTAATCGGATAAATGGCCTTACTTGCAATAGCTTGTAGAGGATGTTTGCTGACGCCTACTCCTAGGAGCTCTTGTTCCATGTAGAATTTTTCTTGCTCCGTCCAGTCCTCCGAATCTTGCCAACTATAGATAGTCTCTCCAAATAAGCTTCCTAATACTTTCACAAATTCAAATAGATTAACTAAATTATTGAATACTTTTTTACGATTTTTTTCAAATGAATCGAAAAGACCAACTTTTACCAAAGGTTCCAGCAAGGGAAGTTTCAAATAATTCTCAGGTAGTTTAGCTAAAAAATCTTCAATATTAGAATAAGGTCTATGTTCAATAATCCAAATAGCCAAATCCTTGCTGAGCCCCTTAATCGATTTCAAACCTAGATAGATAGACTTGTTCGCAATTTTATCGTGATAGGGAATAGTATTAATGGACAATGGGGCTACTTCAAAACCTGCTTCCAAGGCATCTGTTACATAATCACTGTTGGCAGAATTCAACATAATCTGATAAAAGATAGCTGGATAATGTGTTTTAAAATAAGCCAACTGGAAGGCCAAGGCTGAGTAGGCATAGGCGTGAGATCTATTAAATCCATAACCTGCAAACTTCTCCATAACATCAAAAACCTGCTCTGCTTTTTCCGCAGTATGACCAGCTTCTATGGAGCCTTGAATAAAGGAAGCCCTCATCTCATGCATGGCAGTGGCATCCTTTTTACCCATAGCTCGACGCAAAATATCGGCCTTCCCAAGACTAAATCCAGCAAAGCGCTGAGCAACCTGCATAACCTGCTCCTGATAGAGCATAATTCCATAAGTTGGAGCCAAAATATCCTCCAGAGCTGGATCTAGAACAGTCACTTCTTCCTGCCCATGTTTTCTAGCTACAAAATTATTGATATAATCACTAGCACCTGGTCGATTTAAGGAAGTAGTTGCTACGACATCTTCAAAACAGACTGGCTGCACACGCTTGAGTAGGCGAATAGCACCCGGTTGCTCGAATTGAAAGATACCTTTTGTATTTCCAGAGGCAAAAAGAGATAGAGTTTCTTTGTCTTCCAAATCTATTTCTTCAATTTTCAAGTGAATATCTTCGGTTTCAGCAAGCAACTCTTGCATTTTCTGGACAAAGGTCAAATTTCGTAGTCCCAGAAAATCCATCTTCAAAAGTCCACTTGCTTCGACTCCATGAGCATCATACTGGGTCAGTGGAATTTCGTCACCATGTTTTAGAGGGATGTAATTGGTCAAATCTTGGTCACTGATTACAACACCAGCCGCATGGACAGAGGTTTGTCTTGGATAGCCCTCAATCTTGCAGGCAATTTCAAAGGCTTTTTGGTATTCTAATTTACTATTGATTTGCTGACGAAACTGGAGATTCCCCTCATAGGCCGACTTGAGATTATCACGAAAACTGATTTTCTTGGTAATTGCAGATAATTCATACTCTGGCACACCAAAGCGCTTCAAAACATCTCGAAGAGCTTGCTTGGCGCCAAAGGTAGAAAAAGTAACGATTTGCGCAGCATGTTTACTGCCATATTTATTGCCAACATATCTGATAAAATCTGGACGATAAATATCTGGGATATCAATATCAATATCAGGCATGGTATAGCGTTCACGATTGAGGAAACGTTCAAAAATCAGATTTTTCTCTACCGGATCAATCCCTGTGATATCCAAGGCGTAGGAAACCAAACTACCGACTGCAGAACCACGTCCCATTCCCATATAATAGCCATTTGAACGTCCAAAACGCAACAAATCCCAAACAACCAAGAAATAATCGTCAAAGCCCATATCATGAATAACAGCCAATTCTTGGTCTAGACGGTCTTGATATTCTTTACCAGTCACCCCCTTCTGAACAAGCCCCAATTCAGCGCGCTCTCTCAACTCTTCTACCGCTGGTCTAGCAGGATTAAAGCGAGGCAGTTTCAGACTAGTATCCAAGTCATAAGAAATACCTGAAATAAGCTTTTCTAAATTGTCCAAGGCTTGAGGAAAACGTTCTTGGAATAGTTTCTCTAAAGAACTTGCTGATATAAAGACATCTTGTCGTGAGCGCAAGGGAACTTCTCTGAGGGGGAGATTTTCTTTAATCGCTGTTAAAACTTGCAGAACTTCTCTATCCCTGCTTTCAAAAGCATTGACTCGATAAAGGGGTAAAATAGGATGATGAAATTCGCTGGCCAGTGTTTCTGGATAAACTCCAATATAGTAATCACAGCCTAAATTTAGCGAATCCAGTCCATCAAAATAGGGCACAATGACCGCAATATCCTCTAGATACTGAGACAGAATTGACCAAGTTTTCTCCCCCTGCATCTTGGCTGTTGAAAGTTTCATCAACTGCTGATAACCCACACTAGATAGGGCTAAAAAGCGCAAATTCACATCCTTATCATCTACAAGTACATTCATTTCAAGCCCTAATAAAGGATGAATGCCGTATTTTTTTGTAACCTCTAGAAAGTCGAAAGCCCCATAAAGATTGTCAATATCCATCATAGCCAGATGAGTGTATCCATAGTCTTTTGCTACTCTCACATATTTGTCGATTGAAATGACACTCTCCATAAAACTATAGACTGTTTTTGTATCTAGTTGTGCGATCAATTTACACTTCTCCTCTATTGTTCTCACTATATTATACCATTTTCAAAAAGAGAAAGAAAAGAACCTGAGATAGCAAATCTCAAGTTCTTTCTTTATCTGATTGCAAGTCAGCATCTAATGAGAATCAAAATGATTATTCTTCATCTTCTCTTTTCTTACGAGCAATCAATCCAAATCCACTTAGGGCTCCTAGAAGTCCAAGTGCTGCAAGGCTAGCATGATCTTCTGTACCTGTATTTGGAAGTTCACGTTGACCATCCATGTATTGAGGTGTAGAAGGCGCTGCTGGTTGAGCTGGAGTTGCTGGAGTACCATTATTATTTCCGTTGTTATCTCCATTATCTGCAGGTGTTACAGGTTGTGGAGTTTCTGGTTCTGGTTTTGGCTCAGGTTTTGGTTCCGGCTTAGGCTCTGGTTTAGGAGTCGGAGCTGGAGTTGGACCTGGGTATGGAGTTGGATTTGGTGTAGGATCCTTAGGAATGTAGTTGATTGGTGTATCTTGCGTTGGATCACCAGGTACCTCTGGTACTTCGTATCCTTTCGTTGGATCGTTTGGATCAACTGGTTTCAATGGTTGACCTTCTGGGTCTACAGGGATAAATCCTGGTACATAAGGTACTTTAGGTTTATCACTTCCTGGTTTTGTTGGATCTTTCGGATCGTTTGGATATGGAATTGGATTTGTTGGTGTTCCTGGGATGTTTGGTACCCATGATCCTAACTTATCGTAAACAACTGTTTCGTTGATATCCTTGATTGTATCAGGTGTTACTTTAACATCTTTAGTTGATGATTCTAGATCACCATCTTTAGCGATGTAGCCTTTCACAACTGGTACTGGGTATCCGTTGAAGATATCATCGTTACGATCTGTTGTCCATTCTCCATATGTGATTTCTCCTGTTACTAAGTTAACTTTAGCATCACGAGTAAATTTGATTGTTTCAACACGAGTTTCAGTTACTTCTTTTCCGTTACGATCCACATATTTGATAGTACGTGTTGCTGATTTTTCAGTTACAAGATCTTTCACAGTATTTGGCCATACTGGGCTGTTTGGATCGTTAGGGAATACTGGTTTACCTGGTTCTGGTGTAGATGGTGTTACAGGTGTTCCATCTGGATTCTTCGGTAAGTTTGGATCAGTTGGATCTACTGGTTTACCTGGTGTAACTGGAATAATTCTTTCAGCTACTGTTACAGTGAAGATTTGATCTACAGATTTATCTTTATCAAATACTCTGTCTGTATCTTTAGATGGGAACTCATTCTTAACGACTCTATATCCAGCTTTTTCAAGTCTTTCAATAGTCTTAGTCACTTCATCAACTTTCGACTTGTTGAAGTTAGATCCTGAATCACCTTCGTCTACTACTGGAGTTGATACAACTTTACCTTTTTCATCTACGAAGTTTGTGATAGCTTTTTGTTTATCAGTTACGTAAGTGATTGGCGTATCAGTTCCTGGATCTGTTGGTACTGGTGGTACTTCATATCCTTTAGATGGATCTTTCGGATCAACTGGTGTTAATGGAACTAGTGGGTTATCCGGACTAATTGGTTTAGTTGGATCTTTTGGTACCACTGGTGTAGTTCCTGGCACGTAAGGAACGATTGGTCTATCGTTTCCTGGTTTCGTTGGATCTGTTGGATCATTTGGATACGTAACCGGAGGAACTGGTGTAGAACCTTCTGGTACTTTTGGAATCCATGAACCAAGTTTAGTGTAAACTACTTCGATATTTTCATCTTTAGAGTCTGCAGTTAATCCTGTTGTAGCTGCTACTTCTTTTTGTTTCGCATCTTTCAGGATGTAGCCTTTAACGACTGGTGATTCAACTTTATCGAATGTTGTATCTCCATCTTTAGCTGTCCAGTTACCGTAAGTGATTTCACCTGTTACTGAATTGATCTTAGCTTCACGATTGAATGTAACTTTATCAGTTACTTTCTTAGCTACTTCCTCACCTTTTTCGTTAACATACTTAATTGTACGGTTCACGTGGCGAGTTGTATCAATCTTCTTAATTAGATCTTCAGTCCATTTTGGTCCATCAGGGTTGTTTGGATCGATTGGTTCTCCTGGTTTTGGTTTGTTTGGATCATTTGGATTTTCTGGATCTACTGGTTTGACTGGCTCAACGTGTGGTTTAACCGTTACTACAAAGCTTTGATCTACTTTTGTATCTTTATCGTAGTTCTTATCTGTAGCTGTTGTGAATCCATCACTTACTAGGTCATATCCTAGAGCTTTCAATTCAGCAAGTTTAGATACTGTTGAGTACTCGATTGGTTCTCCAGATTTACCTTCTAGGTTATCTGTATGAAGTACTGTTCCTGTTCCTTCTACCACATAAGTTACTGTCGCTTTTTGAGTATCTTTCTCATAAGTGATTTCAGTATCTTCTGTTGGGTTTTCAGGTGTTGGTGGAACATATCCTTTACTTGGATCGTTTGGATCTACTGGTTTCAGTGGGTTTCCATTTGGATCTTTTGGAGTTGTTCCTGGAACGTAAGGAACGATTGGTCTATCGTTTCCTGGTTTAGTTGGATCGTTCGGATCATTTGGATATGGAAGTGGATCAATTGGTGTTTCACCTTCTGGTACTTTCGGTACCCATGAACCAAGTTTAGTGTAAACTACTTCGATGTTTTCATCTTTAGAGTCTGCAGTTAATCCTGTTGTAGCTGCTACTTCTTTTTGTTTGGCATCTTTCAGGATGTATCCGTTAACGACTGGTGATTCAACTTTATCGAATGTTGTATCTCCATCTTTAGCTGTCCAGTTACCGTAAGTAATTACACCTGTTACTGAATTGATCTTAGCTTCACGATTGAATGTAACTTTATCAGTTACTTTCTTAGCTACTTCCTCACCTTTTTCGTTAACATACTTAATTGTACGGTTCACGTGGCGAGTTGTATCAATCTTCTTGATTAGATCTTCAGTCCATTTTGGTCCATCAGGGTTCTTAGGATCGATTGGATCACCCGGTTTTGGTTTATTTGGATCATTTGGATTTTCTGGATCTACTGGTTTGATTGGCTCAACGTGTGGTGTAACTGTAACTACGAAGCTTTGATCTACTTTCGTATCTTTATCGTAGTTCTTATCTGTAGCTGTTGTGAATCCGTCAGTTACTAGGTCATATCCTAGAGCTTTCAATTCAGCAAGTTTAGCTACTGTAGAGTACTCGATTGGTTCTCCAGATTTACCTTCTAGGTTATCTGTGTGAAGTACTGTTCCAGTTCCTTCTACCACATAAGTTACTGTCGCTTTTTGAGTATCTTTCTCATAAGTGATTTCAGTATCTTCTGTTGGGTTTTCAGGTGTTGGTGGAACATATCCTTTACTTGGATCGTTTGGATCTACTGGTTTCAGTGGGTTTCCATTTGGATCTTTTGGCGTTGTTCCTGGAACATGAGGAATCACTATTGTTGGTGTTCCTGGTTTTGTTGGATCTGTTGGATCGTTTGGATATTGAGGTTTCTCAAGTTTTGGAACTTCAAATCCTTCTGGTACTTTTGGTACGTATTTTCCAAGTGGTGAGTACACTACGTTTACTACTGAGTCGGCTGCATCGTGAGCTACGTTATCTACTTTTTCAGCTGCTTTAATATCTGCAACATATCTTTCGATTACTGGAGATACCACTTCAGCTAATGTTTGTGGTTTTGTCCAATCAGAAGTATAAGTGATTTCACCTGTTACTTTGTTTAGGTCACCTTTACGAGAATAACGAAGTTTTTGTTCTACAGTTGGACGAGCTTCTTGACCACGTTTAGCTTCTTCTACTTTATCAGTATTAGCGTATCTGTAGTTGATTGTACGATTTACTTCATCTAGTAATCCTAGTTGTTCAAATGTACGTTGTTTTGGATCTCCAGGTACTTTGTCTCCTGGTTTTGGAGTAACATTAGGATTGTTTGGATCTAGCGGTTTATCTGGATCGATTGGAGTGATTCCTTCTTTAACGATTACGTAGTAAACTTGGCTAATTCCATCATTACCTTTGTCATCTTTATCATCAAATGTACGATTCGATTCAGCGTAGAATGCTACACGTTCTGTAGTGTAGACTGGATCAGTTGGAGCGATTACTTCGTAACCTTTAGCCTCTAATTCAGCTTTAACACTGTCAACATTTGTTGTCTTGATAGCTTTACCTGTATCTCCTGCTTCTGCAACTGATACATGAACGGCAGTTCCATCCTCTTTAATGAAGTGAACTAGAGCAACTTGAGAACCATCTTTCACATACGTGATTGTAGTGTTTTGAGTTGGGTCTTCTGGTACTTTCGGAACTTCATATCCTTTCGTTGGATCGTTAGGATCTTTCGGTGTTAATGGTTTACCGTCTGGTCCTACAGGTGTTGTTCCAGGGATGTATGGTACTACTGGAGTTTCAGTAGGTGTTCCTGGTTTTGTAGGATCTTCATTAGTTGGAGTTTCATATGGTTTTGGTGTTAGGTCAGTTCCTGCTGGAGGTGTTACTCCTTCTGGAATGACCGGTACATATGAACCAAGTTTACGGTAGATAATTGTTTCTTCACTATCTTTATCCGTAGCTTGAACATTTTCACGAGCTGTAGAAGTCGCAGCTGAAGCTACATATCCAGGTTTGTTTGGTGTTGTTATAGCATCGATTGTTGTGTCATCGCCTTTAGCTTTCCAGTCAGAGAAGTTAGAAACTGCTCCAGTTACTGGATCTAGGTCAGCAGTACGTGTAAATGTTAATGTTTGTACATTATCAGGGATACCCGCATCTGATCCATCAGCTAGTTTGTAGTGAACTGTGTGAGTTACTTCTTCGATTAATCCTAATTCTTTGTAAGTACGTCCCTTCGGATCATTTGGTACTTTATCTTCAGGTTTCGGAGTAACATCTGGTGTGTTTGGATCAACTGGTTTGCTTGGATCAACATTCGTTGGTTTTGTAGTATAGATTACTGTTTCATTGATATCTTCAGCAGTTGCTGTTACTTCTGATGCTGGTACAGTCTCTTTATCTGGAGTGAAGTTTGTAACTTTTGGTGAAGTTACAGCTTCAAATGTTTGAGCTGGTGACCAGTCTCCGAATGTAATCTTACCAGTTACTGGGTTGATTGTCGCTGAACGTTTGAACTCTTTAGTTTCTTGAACTGAATCAGCAGCTTTTGATCCATCTGCATAAACATACTTGATTGTACGTTTAACTTCTTCTTTACGTCCGTCTTCTAACTCTTTGATTAACTCTGGAGTCCATTTTGGTCCTGTTGGATTATTTGGATCGATTGGTTGATCGTTCGTTGGAGTTGGATCATTTGGATTTACAGTAATTGGCTTAGCAGTTACTAGGACTTTGTATACTTGGTTAGTCTTAGAATCTGCATCGAATGTACCATCTGTTGGGTAGTTGTTTTCTACAACTGTGTAACCTTTAGCTTTAAGCGCCTCAATTGTTGCTGTTACATCAGCAGCTTTAGTAAATGCTTTTCCTGTATCACCAGTATCTACTACTGATTCTGCTACTGCACCTTTTTCAGTCTTATCCGTTTCACTATTTACTTCAATGAAGTGAACAACAGCTACTTGTGATCCATCTTTAACATAGGTAATTGTAGTGTTTTCTGTTGGATCTGTTGGTAAGCCTGGTACTTCATATCCTTTAGTTGGATCGTTAGGATCTTTCGGTGTTAATGGTTTTCCATTTGGTCCTACTGGTGTTGTTCCAGGAATGTACGGTACTACTGGAGTTTCAGTAGGTGTTCCTGGTTTTGTAGGATCTGCTGGAGTTGCATTTGGATATGGTTTTGGATTTAAGTCAGCATCTGCAGGAGGTGTGATACCTTCTGGTACTACTGGTACATATGAACCAAGTTTACGGTAGATAATTGTTTCTTCACTATCTTTATCCGTAGCTGCTACATTTGTACGTTCTGTAGATGTTTTCGCTGAAGCTACATATCCATCTTTATTTGGTGTTGTTACAGCATCGATTGTTGTGTCTCCACCTTTAGCTTTCCATGTACCGTAGTTAGAGATTGCTCCAGTTACTGGATCCACCTCTGCAGTACGTGTAAATGTTAATGTTTGTACATTATCAGCGATACCTGCATCTGAACCGTCTTCAAGTTTGTAGTGTACTGTGTGTGTTACTTCTTCAACTAAACCTAGTTCTCTGTATGTACGTCCTTTTGGATCGTTAGGAACTACATCATCAGGTTGTGGAGTAACATTTGGATTTGTTGGATCTGTTGGTTTGTTAGGGTCTACAGTTGTTGGTTTTGTAGAGTAGATTACTGTCTCTTCAAAGTCTTTATCTGTAGCCGCTACAGTTTTTGCTGGCACATCCGCAACTGCTGGTGTTACACCTGCAACTGCCGCAGTGTATTTCTCAAGTGTTGGAGAAGTTACTGCCTCGAATGTTTGATCAGCTGACCAATCTCCGTATGTGATTTCTCCTGTCGCTACATTAATCTTACCAGAACGTGTGAACTTAAGTGTTTTGACTTTCTTATCAGCTACACTTGTTAAATCAGACTCTGCTACTGGAGTACCATCTTCGTATACATACTTAATTGTACGTGTTACTTCTTCTTGTACTTTTACTGCGTTGATTAATGCTTCAGTCCATTTTGGTCCGTCTGGATTATTTGGATCGATTGGCGTTACACCTGGAGTTGGTTTTGGATTGTCGTCACTTGATGGTTTAGTTGGATCAAATGATGGAACATCTACTACTTTAGCCTTGAATTTCACCACATATTCTTGATCAACTGCAGCATCTTTATCGAATTTATCTGTTGATTTGAATCCATTATCGACAAGTTCGTAACCTTTCTTAACTAGCTCAGCAATCTTATCAGTTACTGAAGTTGCTGTTGTAGCTGGGTAATCTGCTTCAGATTTACCTGTTACTGCGATTGGATCTGCAAGACCTGGAGTAATGACTTTATCAGTATTAGTAGGATCTACTTCTACAAATTTAACCACAGCTTTTTGGTCTACTGGAGTATAAAGAACTGTAATCTTGTAGTCATCTGCTTCTGCATCGATTGCTGCTGTTGCTTCAACAGTAGCGTTATCTGGAACATAACCAGTTACTTCTGGAGAATTAACAAGGTTGAATTTATCATCTTTAGCTTTTTCTGCATCAGATAGGGTAATTGCATCGTTAGATGTTCCACCTACTGGAGTCCATGGTCCAAATGTAACGATTGATTTTTGAACATCTGTTGCATCTGCTGCAATTGCTTTGTTTGTGATGTGATCGAAGTAAACTGTACGAGCTTTGTATTCTTCAGGAGAATCATATCCGCTCTTATCTAATACTGCTTTATAAGTAGCGTATTCTGTTGGATATTCTTTAGCTGCTAATGTGTAGTCAATTGTACGATCACGTTCAAAGTGAAGTGTTTCAGTTACTGTCGGTGCAGCCGTTGTTCCACGTTTATCTGCTGGTACATCATCTGTACTTGCATATTTGTACTCGATTGTACGTGTTACTTCTTGGGTATCTTTAATTTTACGAGTAACTTTTTTGTGACGTAGGTAAACGTTAAATGCTTGATCTACTTCTTTATCATCATCAAACTTACGTCCACCCTCAATAGCTGTACCTTGAGTGTTATTTGTATAGTCATCTGTGACTAATTCATAACCAAGATCTTCATATTTCTTGATTGTTTCAGCTGTTGTATAAGGGATCGCAGTATGAGATTTACCTTGAAGCGTTGTAACACCATAAGTTGTTTTCGCATCTGCACCTGTTGCAGGAGCTGGATTAGCATTTTGCACTTCAAGAATACGGTCATCACCTGTAGCATCCAAGTCGATGTAGGTTACTTTAGCTTTTTGAGTATCAGCTTTGTAAACAACATACATATCAAAGTCATCTTTATCGTCTGAACGAACTTCTGAAACTAATGGTTCATATGCTCCAACGTCTTTCGTATTATCTGCAACTGGAGTATATAATCCTACAGGTTGTTTTCCATTGTGGATGTGTCCCATCTTACCATCAGTACCAGGACTTGTGAAGTCAGCTGTTACTACTTCAGCAGTATATCCTTTTACTGTTGGTGAGATAATTTCTTTAAATTTAGAGTTTTCATCACTTGAAGCTGTCCATTTACCGATGATAATTGAACCTTGGTTGAACTTAGTACCTGCTGGAATTGTATCCCCAACATTGTAAACATGACCTGTTGCATCTGTAACTTGGTTTGTCGTAACCATCTCTTTATCTGTCGCACCTGCTTCAGAGAAGATCTTGTAATCACGAGTATAGTCAATCGTTTGTGTACGAGTAACTGGCGTATTATCGATTGCTACGATTGGATCGTTATCTTTATAAGAATCTTGACTTGCAGGATTGTCATCAGCATTCTCATATACATAATGAATGGTACGAGTAATAGATGCTTTTGACTGTGGTTTAACGATTGGAATGTATTTCGCTTTACCATAGTCTGTACCATATTTACTTGTTACAGGGTCTCCTGCTACTTTATCGTTATAGTCGATATCAGGCTGTTGTTTTGTTACACCTGTACCCGTACCTACGAACTTAGGATGTGGAGTGAATGTAATTTCTCCACTATCTTGATTCAATGTGTAAGTACCTTCATTTTCAATAACGATTTCTGTGTCAGTTACTTTAGTATAACGACGTGGAACACTTGTCACTTCTCCAGTCTCAGGATCAATATGAACAGCATTTGGAAGTTTAGATCCCATTAAGTTCTCATACGTAGTTGCTTCACGAGAACCTTTTGGAACAATATCATTATTTGCATTGTAAGTAGTTCCGTTTAGCGTAATACTCTCACCTTTTGGAACAAGTTGATCTACCGAAGTCTCTTTCCCTAAAACAGAGAATTTATCAGCTGTTACTTTTGGAATAGTATCACCATTTTGATATGTTTTCTTCCATGTAGTTATTTGAGCTCCTCCAGCTATCTTAAGTGGAGTAACAAGTTGATCACCTCTTTGAACTTTACCTCCTACTGGAATAACAACATTTGCTCCATTTCTTAAAACTGTTGTCGGCTCTGTAACTGTAGGTTCTGCACCTTCTAAAATTGCCCCTGCAGGTACTGACCCAGTACCATAACGAACATTGCTTACAAGTACATCTCCTGTTCCATTAACTGTCACAGCTTCAGTTTCAGCGATTCTTGTATTCGCTGGAATTTTATCAGCTGGTTTGAATGTTGCTGTTTTCCCATTAGGTAATGTTACTACTGTTTCTTTGTCTACTTTAGTATCTTCAGTATATACTTTTCCAGGAATTTCTTTTTGTAAAGCTAGTGTTGGCTTTTTAGTTTTATCTAAAATTACAAAATTCGCAGTATACTTCACATCTTCAATTTTATCATTTGTTACTGTTTCAACAGTTGCATAAGCTGGAATTGTTGGATTAGATTTTTGCTCGGCACCTTGTACGTTTTCTGTTATTGTATCTTCACCTACTGGACGAACGTCAATAACAGTTGGAATATAGCTTGTATCCATAGATCTGTAGCCATTATTTCCATTGTTAGTGTTTTCTAATACTTTATCTTTTTCTGCTAGTGTAGTAGATGTCTTAGAAGTTTCAATAGTATCGTTAGTCGCTTCCCAACCGGTTGAACTATTGTTATCATCCCATGCACGAACTGCGATACCTTTTGCTGTACCTACATATGCATCTACAGGTTTGAAAGTTAATGTAGTTTCGTATAGACCGTTACCAATAGAAACATTCTTACCGTTACTTGCTGGGTTTACTTTATATGTACCTACTTCATTTCCTGCAGTATCATATTCAGTATATGTGTCAAGTAAGTATTCTGTTTTGTTATTCAATGGATTTGTAATTTTTAGACCTTTACCAAGAACTTTATTGTTCTTATCCTTAACGGTTACATACTCTCCAGTGAATACTGTTGCACCATTACGTTCAACGAAAACTTTGCCATCATCACCTTTACGATAGTTTGATGGTAATTCGCTATCTGTTGGTGTGTATGCTTCTTCTGACGCCACTTGTTTATCTGTTAAAACAATTTTCGGTGGTAAGCTTTCATTTTCAATTTGAGCCCATTGTTTATATTTGGAATCTTTGTTTTTACCACTAGCTGTAAACATCGCATTTGTTGGTAACTTAACAGTTTGCTCACGCCCTTGGAAGTCTTTTGTTTCATGTTTAGTACCGCGTGGCATGTGGATCACATGAGTTTCGAAGTCTTCTACTTCCCCTGATGATGCTACACCTGTTGGTTCTAGAATTTCATCTTTAGTTAATGAAATACGTAAACGTACTCCTAAGCTATCTGCTGAAGTATCTAATAGTTGAGGTGTATTTTTAAATTTAATATTGTATGTTCCGTTTTTGTTAACTTCTACAATTTCTGAAGATTCATTAAGATCGAACTTCCCATTGTTGTTAAAGTCTACCCAACCACGAACATAGGCTTTGTCATTATTGACACCAAGATTAGCACGAACTCCTTCAAGAACATATTCATTTCCTTGTGCTTGGCGGAGTTTATACTCAGTTGCTACCGCTGGATCAAGAAGTTGGCTTTCTCCTTCATCTCCAAGTGTGCCTTCACCTAATGCACCAGTTGTATGGTTATAAACACCACGAATCGGCAGTTTAGTTGACGGATTAACCATCTCAATGACATCACCTTGGTTTAATAACACACGTGTGTTATCTGATTTCTCAATAACAGCATTACCATTCGGTAATAATAAATATTTACCTGTTACACCTTTATCTGTTGTTACAACAGTTTTACCTGACTCTAATGGTGTTTCTTTATATTTCTCAGACGTGATTAAGTCGTCAAGAACCCATCCTCCAGAAGGGTCTGTTTTTGTTGAGCGGAAATCTGGATCCCCTTTAACATTACCTAGATATGGTTGAGTCGCAGTTACTTGTGTTTTAACACCATCTTTAACAACTTCTTTATTAAAGTCACCAATGATATGTTGAGCTGACCCATAGGATTGCGGAGCATCTCCACCATCATAAATCATGAAACCAATTGTACCAGCTTGCGCACCTGCAGAGTTTAAATACATTGATAATGTTTTAACGTTTTGAGATAGAGCAATTGGTAATGAGTTTTTAGAACCCATTGAAGTATAGTTGGCCCCAAATGTATTAGTTCCATATGCTGTAGGGTTCCCTTTTTCATCAGTATTAACCCAATCTTTCGGATTATATCCCGCTTCTGCAAGACGTCCATCAGCATTAACATCACTTGGTCTACTTGGATAAACACCTTGAGCTGTTTTATCATCTATATCTTTTTGAAGATTTAACGCCATGAATTGTTCCCATTTCGTTCCATCTGTCTCGAATTGAACAATTTCAGTACGTCCAGCTTCTTCTGCATCCGCAGCAATTACGTTAACATCTACGATACGCCCGTTATAAGTTGCAGAAAGTGCAAATGTTACCCCAACGTTTGATTCATCACGAGACGATGTAAATGAAGTAAGCATTTCACTTCCATCTGGATTTGTTGTTGGAAGCCCAGCTTTTCTTAAGTATGACCATTGAGTATCTTGAGCTGTTATAAGTACATCCGCTTTTCTTTCGTTACCAATTTTTTTATAAAGATTAGCTGATCCTGATGGTACAGCCTTACCATTCACATTAATATAAGTGAACCCAGTTTCTGACAATTTCGTTGCAGATAACTTTTGAGTTTCAATAGCGTCATTATAAGCTTTTACCGCCGCATGGTAAGCAGCTGCTTTTGAATAGTACTCATCTGTATTAGCGAAAGTTTCAGTTGGATATTCTGGTATCGTTAATGCTACACCATTTACTGATACTGTTGGGTTATTAGCCAACGTTTTTTTGTTTTTAGTAGCATTTTCTTTGAATCTTTTGTCTTCAGCTTGTGCTTTTGCTAATTGTTTTTCAGAACCCCAATCACCATAATCACGAACCGCATTCACAGGTCCTGCTGGTGTTTTATTTGGATCAGCCTCTACATTTTTCGAACCTAATTTTATAACTGTAGCTGTTAAAGTATAGCCTTCAACCTTTGTTTTAACATTGAACTTCATACCTTCTTGTAAAGCTTCGTAAAGTTCATGATCGTTTTGAGCTCCACCCGTGTAGTATAAATGTTCAACATATTTCGCAGTTCCTGAATTTAAGAATTTATCATCAGTTGTTAAACCTTTTGAACCATCAGCATAGGTAACATCACGAACCATTGTGATTTTACCTTCAACTCTGTCACCATTTGGATATGTGATAGTTTTAGTAATTGGTTGCGCTAATTTTCTTGCAGGCCCTACTACAGTACCATTAGAGTATGTAATTGATGCTGCTGCAAAGTCGAACCAGTTAATGTTATTTTTAAGTTGCTCTAAGTTTTTTGTACCTGCAGTACCAACAACAGTATCTCCAGAAGGAATATTAGTTTTAACACCATTTATTGTAACAGTAGCTCCACCTGCAGTACCGTTTCCTTTATTAACCACTTCAATCATAGAAGGATCCGTGATGCTTGGGTTGGCATTCATGATTTCACGTTTAACCGCAGCTATCTCTTCTTCGGTTAATTCATTAATATTTTTTACTGGAGTCTTAGTTGTAGGAGCTACGATTGCTGTATTGGTAGTAGTTTCACCTGCCAACACCGCTTCAACTTTACCTACGTGTCCTGCACGTTTCATCTCAGCATAAACTGCTTCGATAGCTGATGAGATACGTTGAAGTTGAGCATCCAATTCTTCCTTAGTGATCTCGCCAGCGGCAAGAGCTTTCTTAGAAGCTTCGATTTGAACTTTAGCTGCAGCTACTGCAGTTGCGATTGCTTCTTTTCCAGCTTTATCTTCTGCTTTTTTATCCGCAAAGTTTGAGGCAGTTGTGTTCAATACTTCTGCTTCAGATGTCAACTGTTCAAGGACAGTTTTAGTAGCAGTAATTGGATTTTCTGCTTTCTTTTCGTCCTTTTTATCAGATTTTTCATCAACTGCTTTATCAGCTTTTTTGTCTGTTGAAGGAGCAGTTAGTGTTGCTTTTTCTTTATCAGCTGCTTCTGTTTTTTCAGTTGTAGCTGTTTCAGCTACTTTTTCATCTTTCTTAGATGCTTCAGCAGCTAATTTTGCAACTTCCTCATCACTCAAAGTTGGCTTTTCTACTACAGCCGCTTCTGTCGTAGCAGAAAGAGCTGGTGTCGTCACATTTGCGACGTTCTCACTTGCCTTATCATCTTTTGGAGCAGATGCAACAGCTTCTGTTTTATTTTCAGTAGCTGCTTCTTCTGCCTTGGCAGTCGTTTGGGCAGCACCCAAAATCAAGGCTGTCCCCAACAACACACTCGCAGCACCAAAATGGTACTTACGAATAGAGAAACGTTGGCTCAGGCCATACCAATCAAAAGATTTATTTTTTTGTCTTTTTGATTTATACATAATGTTCACTTTCCTTTTTTAATTATGTAAGTAGAAATTACAATTACATACGATATATTATACCATGCAATCGTCTTCATTTCAACGAATTTGAACATTTTCTATATCATTTGATAATTGAATTTTCTTTCGTTTTTAAAAATTAAACTGTTGTAATATATAATGGTAAATATCGTTCTACAGAAAGATTAATCTTGGCTTTTCGCTATTTTTTTGATATAATAAATTAAAGTATAATTTCACTGGAGGTTCTATGCGTTTTAATCAATTCAGCTATTTAGCGCTATCTAGAGATACAATTATCTTTGAATTAAAAAAGTATGGATTTGATTTACCAGTCAACATTACAAATAAACAAATGCTTGAAGCGTTTCTTATTCGTTTCTTTTTTAATTTTAAAAACAGCTCCTATCCTCTATCCAGTTTAGCAGTTGATACAGAAACTGACTTATTGGCATTTTTTCAATCAGATAAAGAGTTGACTGCAGATATTTTTTATACTGTGGCTTTTCAACTTTTAGGCTTTTCTTATTTGGTTGACTTCGAAGACAGTGAAGTTTTTCGTAAAGAGACTGGATTTCCTATTGTATACGGTGACTTGATTGAAAATCTCTATCAGTTACTCAATACTCGCACCAAAAAGGGGAACACTCTTATCGACCAACTTGTCAGTGACGGTTTTATTCCTGAGGATAATGACTATCACTACTTTAACGGTAAGAGTTTGGCTACTTTTTCTAGCCATGATGTCATTCGAGAAGTCGTTTACGTTGAGTCTCGTGTCGATACTGACCAAAAAGGTCTACCAGACCTAGTCAAGGTCAGCATTATTCGTCCTCGTTATGACGGGCAAATCCCTGCTATCATGACAGCGAGTCCTTATCATCAGGGAACAAATGATAAAGCTAGCGACAAGGCTCTCTACAAGATGGAGGGCGAACTCGAGGTTAAACCTGCTCACAAGATTGAGCTAGAAGAACCTCAACTAAATCTCATCCAAGCCCAAGGTCAAGCCGAGCTTGTAGCAGAGGCGGAGGAAAAGCTAACTCACATCAACGCTAGCTATAGTCTCAACGACTACTTCCTTCCACGTGGTTTTGCTAATCTATATGTTTCAGGTGTTGGTACCAAAGACTCGACAGGTTTCATGACTAACGGGGACTACCAACAAATCGAGGCTTATAAAAATGTTATCGATTGGCTCAATGGTCGTTGCCGTGCCTTTACTGATCACACGCGCCAGCGTCAAGTCAAGGCTGACTGGTCAAACGGAAAAGTGGCCACAACTGGACTTTCCTATCTTGGTACCATGTCCAATGGTCTTGCGACCACAGGTGTCGATGGTTTAGAAGTTATCATTGCCGAGGCTGGCATTTCTTCATGGTATAACTACTACCGTGAAAACGGTCTGGTCACTAGCCCAGGTGGTTATCCAGGTGAGGACTTTGACTCCCTTGCTGAACTAACCTACTCTCGTAATCTCTTAGCTGGCGACTATATTCGTGGTAATGAGGCTCACCAAGCTGATTTGGAAAAAGTAAAAGAGCAACTGGATCGCAAGTCTGGCGATTACAATCAGTTTTGGCATGACCGCAATTATCTGCTCAATGCCCATAAAGTAAAGGCTGAGGTTGTCTTTACCCACGGTTCACAGGATTGGAATGTCAAACCACTTCATGTTTACCAGATGTTCCATGCTCTTCCAGCTCATATCAATAAGCATCTCTTTTTCCATAATGGTGCCCATGTTTATATGAACAACTGGCAGTCTATCGACTTCCGTGAGTCCATGAACGCCTTATTGACTAAGAAATTACTGGGACAAGATACAGATTTCCAACTTCCGACTGTTATCTGGCAGGATAATACCGCCCCTCAGACTTGGTTATCACTTGATAATTTCGGTGAGGAAGATAACTTTGAAACCTTCTCACTTGGTCAAGAAGAGCAAGTCATTCAAAACCAATACTCAGATAAGGATTTTGAACGTTATGGTAAAACATACCAGACCTTTAATACAGACCTCTATCAAGGGAAAGCCAATCAAATTACTATTGACCTTCCTGTAACCAAGAACCTCCACCTGAACGGTCGCGCTCAGCTCAATCTGCGTATTAAATCCAGTACATACAAGGGGCTCTTATCAGCACAACTACTGGAACTTGGACAAAAGAAATACCTACAACCTTATCCAGCTGTTTTAAGTGCTAGAACCATTGACAACGGTCGCTACCACATGTTGGAAAATCTCTGTGAATTGCCTTTTCGTGAAAATGCGCAACGAGTCGTGACAAAAGGCTATCTCAATTTACAAAATAGAAATGGTTTACTGTTGGTAGAGGATATTACTGCAGATGAATGGATGGATATCCAGTTTGAACTGCAACCGACTATTTACAAGTTACAAGAAGGAGATACTCTTCGTTTAGTCCTCTATACTACTGACTTTGAAATCACCATACGTGACAATACCGCATACCAGCTGACTGTTGATCTTGAACAGTCTAGTCTTATCCTATCTTGTCAAAAGGTTTAATATATCAGACTTTCAAGATGGAACTATTTCCACTTGAACTGTTAAACTACACATAAACTTGGTATCAAATTCAATCCTGGTCTAGGCCTATGACATGTCTAAAACGGGATTTTGGACAAAAGATACTAAGACCCTAACCAACATGTGTGACCATTTATAATACTCGCTACCACACCACATGTTGGACAATCTCTGTGAATTTCCATTTGGCATAAATTCACAACAAGTCGTGACAAAAGGCTACCCTAATTGAGTGATTTACTGTTAGTAGAGGACACTAATGTAAATAAACGGATAGAGAGCCAATTCATCTCCACCCAACTAGTGACAAGTTAAAAGAGGGAGATTCTCTCCGTTTAGTCCTATACTACTGACTTTGAAATCATCATACGTGACAATACCGCTTACCACCCGACTGACAATCTCGTTCAGTCCACGCTTTCTGTATCTAGTACAAGGAGTAACATTTTATGAATAAATCTGAACACCGACACCAACTCATACGAGCTCTTGTAACAAAAAACAAGATTCATACTCAAGCTGAGCTACAAGCTCTTCTTGCCGATAATGATATTCAAGTTACACAAGCTACACTTTCGAGAGATATTAAAAGTATGAACCTTTCAAAAGTACGAGAAGAAGACAACTCTTACTACGTGCTCAATGCAGGTTCAACCTCAAAATGGGAAAAACGTCTCGAAATTTATATGGAAGATGCTCTTGTCTTGATGCGTCCAGTTCAACACCAAGTCCTACTAAAAACCCTTCCTGGGCTTGCTCAATCCTTTGGTTCTATCATTGATGCTTTGAGCTTCCCTGACGCTATCGCTACCCTCTGTGGCGATGATGTCTGTCTGGTCATCTGTGAAGATATAGAAGCTGCTCAAAAATGCTTTGAAGAACTGAAAAAATTCGCTCCACCATTTTTCTTTGAAGAATAAAAAAATTCCGTGTCTAATCTGGCACGGAATCTTTTTATCTATTTTACTGAGATGGATTGTCTTTTTTAGTTCGTGCCAATCTCAGGGCACGATTTGGATTGAGACGATTAAACAGTTCTTCCAATTTCTTTTCATTCCAAACATCTGCGGCGGAAACAAAATTGCCATCAGCATCTCGGAAAGATATCGGTTTATCTCCCATACCAGTCTCCTAGTCTACAAATTCAAACTCAAATTTACCAATGCGGACCAAGTCCCCATCTTTAGCACCACGCGCACGAAGGGCTTCATCAACCCCCATACCACGAAGCTGGCGAGCAAATTTCATGACTGATTCGTCACGATCAAAGTTGGTCATATTAAAGAGTTTCATGAGTTTTTCACCAGAAAGTACCCATGTCGCATCGTCATCACGACTAATTTCAAAGGCTTTTTCTTCCTCGTCAAATCCATAATAAGCTTCTTCTTCCATATCTGACTCATCATAGAGCAAGAATTCTGGTGTCTTATCTAACAATTCAGCTGTAGCATCTAAAAGTGTAGCCAGACCTTGCTTGGTCAAACCAGATATTGGGAAAATAGCTGGTAACTCTTCAAATTCATCGTAGTTTTCAGCCAATTTTTTCTTAAATTCTTTAAGATTTTCCTGACTCTCAGGCATGTCCATCTTATTAGCCACAATAATCTGTGGACGCTCCATGAGACGGAGGTTATAAGACTCTAACTCCTTATTGATAGCTAAGTAGTCCTCATAAGGATCACGTCCTTCGCTAGCTGACATATCAATGATGTGAAGGATGACACGTGTACGCTCGATGTGACGGAGGAACTGAGTTCCCAAACCAACACCTTGACTAGCGCCTTCAATCAAACCTGGTAGATCGGCTACTGCAAAGGATTCACCTGATTGGGTACGAACCATACCTAAATTTGGCACAATGGTCGTAAAGTGGTAGGCACCAATTTTAGGTTTAGCTGAGGTAATAACACTTAAAAGTGTTGATTTCCCTACAGATGGGAAACCTACTAAACCAACATCTGCCAAGATTTTTAGTTCCAATTGTAACTCACGTTCCTGACCTGGTTCTCCATTTTCAGAGATTTCTGGAGCAGGATTTTTTGGGGTTGCAAAGCGGATGTTTCCACGTCCACCACGTCCACCGTGGGCCACGATAAATTCTTGACCGTGTTCAATCAAATCTGTCAAGACCTTGCCAGTCTCTGCATCACGCACAGTCGTACCTTGCGGCACTCGAACTCTGAGGTCCTCTGCACCACGACCATGCATCCCTTTGGTCATTCCTTTTTCACCAGAATCAGCCTTAAAATGACGGTTATAACGGAAATCCATCAAGGTACGTAGTCCTTCGTCTACAACGAAGACGACATTCCCTCCACGTCCACCATCACCACCCCAAGGACCGCCATTAGGGACATATTTTTCACGACGAAAGGCAACCATGCCATCGCCACCATTACCAGCCTTGACCTTAATCTTGGCCGTATCTAAAAACATACTCATTTTTTCTTCTCACTTTAAAAAAGGGCTGGGAAATCCCAGTCACTAAATTTTCTTGAATCTATTTTATAGATTACTGAGGGCACCAATTGCAGTTGCAAAAATTCCCAATAAACTTGCTACTAGCATGATAATCACGATAAACAAGGTTATTTTCTCAAACATAGTTTTTTTACGATTTCCATTATCTCCAAATGCCATTTTTCTCTCCTTCGTTACATTCTATTTTCTATTATCTTAGCATGAATTTAGCTAGTTTTCAATAGTCAGTTGCTACTGGTGCGATAATCCATAAAATGATATAAGCTACAATTCCCGCTCCGTAACAGCAAGCAAGGACACCCCATATTACGCGAACGATAGTTGGATCCATATCTAGATAATGGGCCACCCCGGCACAAACACCAGCAATCTTTTTATCACGACCGCTTCTCATTAATTGTTTTTTCATAGCTTTTCCTCTTTCTATTCTTCACGGTCTTTCCAATAATCTCTCATGCTAATCAGCTGTGTTTTTGAAGCCCTCAGCATCCGTCTAGAGCCTTTTACCGGTACAGCAACCACCTGTTGCGGAAGATACAAAACTGTTTTAAAAATACGCTGACTGACCGTATCATCTTTGGCTAAATCTTTCTGGAAATTATTTGAAATAATAGCATCCAGATAAAATTCATGCACCCGTTTTCCAAAGTTCTCAGCTGAAATCTCGTATAATTTCGCTGATAAGATATGCTCATTCATATCTGGCGTTGCAATCAGAGCTTCTAAAATAGCTCCAGCCAAATCATGCTCGCCGTAATATAAAGTTCCAAACATCTTGTTATTGATAAGATTGTCCAGATAAGGATTTCCGTGAGCAATGACAGGCGTTCCACTGGCCAAGCTTTCCAAGTATGTCAAACCCTGCGTTTCACTTGTTGAGGCCGAGATGAAGAAATCTGCTGCCTTATAGTAAAGAGCCGTCTCACTAGGAGCAATCATTCCTGTAAAGATAACCGAGTCTCGAATCTCTAGTTTCTGGGCTTGCTCTTTAAGATCATTCAGATAAGGCCCATCCCCAGCAACAACCAGTTTAACCTTGTCTTCCTCTTTCAGAACTTCTGCAAAAGCTGCTAATACTGCTTGAATATTTTTTTCATAAGAAATTCTGGAAAGACTCAGTAACATCTGTTCATCATCTTGAATCCCTAATTTACTACGCAGTTCTTTTAAATTTTCTTGCTTGATTTCTGGACGCTCAAACTTGGCTAATTCAATCCCAGTTGGAATGACCCGTTTTTCAACCTTGACCTTATAGTCAGATAGCAAATCACGGACAATCTCACTCGGGCAAATAACCCCATCCACGTCATGAAGGAAACCTCTGACCAGATACTTGACCATGCTAGGACGAATCAACATCCCCTTGGCAATATAATGCACATAGTCTTCATACTGGGTGTGATAGGTATGGATGACTGGGATTTTCAGTTCACGCGCAATCCAAATTCCCAACAGGCCAAGAGAAAATTCTGTCTGAGTGTGGATAATATCTAGCTGATATTGTTTGGCAATTTCTAGCGCCTTGCTAAAACCTCGGTAGGCAAAGCGGCGATCTTTAAAAGCAAAAAAGGGTACACTTGGAATGCGGATAATTTGCCAATCTTCATAGCGATTGACATCCTTATCAGTCGTCGTAAAGATAAAAACTGCATGTCCTTGCTTTTCAAGTTCTGTTTTCAAGGTTCGAATACTAGTCGCAACACCAGAAACCTGAGGAAAATAGGTATCTGTAAATAAACCAATTCGCATAGATTACCTCACTTTTTACTTTCTCCCTAAAGCGGCTTGTTTCTCATAAAAGTCCAACCAAATTTGTAACAGATGCTCTTCAGAATACTCTCTGGAAATATTCTTAGCTTTTTCTTTGAGGTCTTTTAAGGCAGCAGGATTTGCTTGATATTCTAAAATAGCCTCTTTCATCTCTTCTCTATCTGCTGTCGCCCGATAATTTCCCTCTAAAATCACCTTATAAAGATCCAAATCACGTAGCATAATAGGAGCCTCACAACTGGCAGCTTCTAGAATAGTCATCGGAAAAAGTTCATTGTAACTAGGCAACAAGAAAAGATCTGCTAAGGCATACAATTCGCGCATCCGCTCTGGTGACACGATACCTGGAAAAATCAAATTCTTAGGAGGATTTTCCATTATTTTCTTGTAGCGCTCATAACCATCTGTCATGCCACCAAAAGAGAACCCCCCAGCCCAGATAAAGGTAATCTGAGGCAATTCCTCAGCCAGACGGATAAAATCATCAATCCCTTTGCGTTTCTGAACTTGACCAGCACCAACTACGATAAACTGATTATCACTAATACCTAGCTCTGTTCTCAGTCTCGCTACCTCTTCTTGTGGAAGTGGATGCCATTTTTCCTTGTTGACAAAGTTAGGAATATAGGTCACTTTTTCACGTGGAATACCAGCTGCCACCAAATCCTCGATAAACATAGGATTAACCACAACCAGGTGCTCCATCCGGTTGTAAAAAGAAAATACATAGCGCTTAACAATTCCCTTTAAGAAAAATGGAATTTTCAAACTCCCCTCAAGTGTATCAGGCAAGAAATGCACATAGCCAATTTTTCTCCCTGAGCGTTTCTTTTGGAATGTTGATAAATAATAGGGGAAATCAATTGTATGAAAGTGAGTCACATCGGCTTCGATTGGAAGATTTTCTGTAACAATCAATTGGTCCTTGGCATCACGGTGAAGAAGACGAACTAATTCACGGTAGGCACCTGAAACTCCTTGTCCTGCTACTTTCTCACTTGAACTCAACATATTGATGCGTAATTTCTTTTTTTCCATAACTACTATTATATCATTTTCTTTGAATAAAATCAGCAAAAGAAAGGAGAGACTAGAGGAAAAGAGGGGGAAATTTCCTCGCCTTTCCAATAATCTCTCACATGCTTTTATATGTTTACTTAATGCCTAGGGCAATGCGTGCATAGCGACTCATTTTTTCAACTGTCCAGGCTGGATACCAAACTAATTTAACCTCAGTATCCGTTACTTCTGGTACCTCTGTCATAGCATCATAAATCTGGTCGGTCAAAAGGTCGGCTAGGGGACAACCCATGGTGGTCAAAGTCATATCAATCTCTGTTTGTCCTGTGTCACCGTCAAAACGAATCTCATAGATCAAACCAAGATTGACAATATCGATTCCCAACTCAGGGTCAATAACTTCTTCCAAGGCTGATAAAATTCTTGTTTTGATATTTTCAATTTGCTCTTCTGTATAAGCCATATTCATCCTCACTCTTAGTCTTCAATAAAATCACGAAGCGGTTTGCTGCGACTTGGTTGGCGTAGTTTTCTCAAAGCTTTAGCTTCAATCTGACGGATACGCTCGCGAGTCACGTTAAAGACTTTACCCACATCTTCAAGGGTACGCATTTTACCATCATCTAGCCCAAAACGCAGACGCAAAACATTTTCTTCACGGTCTGTAAGAGTATCCAAGACCTCATCCAACTGCTCACGCAAGACAATACGAGTTGTATAATCCACTGGATTTTCAATCACTTCGTCTTCGATAAAGTCTCCAAGGTGGCTATCATCCTCTTCACCAATAGGAGTTTCAAGAGATACTGGTTCTTGGGCAATCTTCAAGATTTCACGAACCTTGTCAGGTGTCATATCCATACGTTCAGCGATTTGCTCAGGTGTTGGATCTTGCCCCAATTCTTGAAGGAGATTACGCTGTTCACGAACCAATTTATTGATGGTTTCAACCATGTGAACTGGGATACGAATGGTACGAGCTTGATCCGCAATAGCACGAGTGATAGCCTGACGAATCCACCAAGTTGCGTAAGTTGAAAACTTGAATCCTTTAGAATAGTCAAACTTGTCAACCGCCTTCATCAAGCCCATATTTCCTTCTTGAATCAAATCAAGGAACTGCATACCACGGCCAACATAGCGTTTAGCAATAGAAACAACCAAACGAAGGTTAGCTTCTGCCAGACGTTGTTTGGCTTCGATATCACCAGCTTCAACAGCCAGTGCCAATTCTTTTTCCTCTTCATTGGTCAAGAGAGGAACGACACCAATCTCTTTCAAGTACATACGGACAGGGTCATTAACCTTAGCCGAAGTTGAACCAATCAAGTCCTCGTCGCTGAGTTCTGGCTCTTCTTCTGCACTAAGAACACGCGCACTTGGATTTCCTTCGTTATCTGTGATAGAAATCCCTGCATCCTGAATTCGTTGCAAGAGATCTTCAATCCCATCAGCATCCAAGGTAAAAGGAATAACTAGACTAGCATTGATTTCATCATCAGTTGCTGTCCCTTTTTGTTTATGATTACGGATAAATTCTGCCACTTGTACGTCAAATGTTGTTACTTCTTTTTGTTTTGTTGCCATTATTACTCCATTCTTCTCTTTTGGGAAATTAAACGTTCCAATTCTTCTAGGGCTGTGTCGGTATCTCCTACATGGCTAGCTTCCTGCACCTTCTTTTTGATTCTCATATTATCCTGATTCAAGAGAGCCTTGTTTCGAGTCATTTCTACTTCACTAAGTTCCTGAGGTGACATCTCAGCAGGTAAATCCTGAGCTAAAACTTGGTACCAAGCTCTTTCAACTTCCTCTGTCTGTTCTGCTAAAACTTCTGGAGGAAGATTTCCATACTGGCCAAGCAAGTCATATAAGACCTGAAATTCAGGTGTGGCAAATGCAAAGTCTTCTCGCAAACGATAATCATTCAAAACAAGAGGGGATTCCATCATTCTATAAAGTAGATGAGCTTCTGCCCTCATAATAGCTGATAACTGCTTGGTGACAGGCATAGTGATTGGCGTCGGTCTGGAAATTCCTTCCATGCGATTCTGCCTTTGCGCCTGACGACTCTCATTAACAATCTGCTCAATCTGGGCATAATCAAAGGACGCCAGACTGTCAGCTAAAATATGAATATAGCTGTTTTGAGCAGTAATAGACTTTTCTTGAACAATCAAGGGAGCTATTTTTTCAATAAACTCAATTTGAGCCTGCAGATTTTCACTATTTTCAGGTTTGTACTGGTGAATGTAGAACTCAATCGGACTAATACGAGTTTTCGTTAATAGATAGGCCAAGTCTTCTGGTCCATTTTTTTGTAGATACTCATCTGGATCCAAGTTATCAGGCATGCTGACAATTTGCACAGGCATATCACCAATTTCGTCCAGCGCTTTCAATGTCGCGGCTTGCCCAGCCTTATCGCCATCGTAAACAAGAACCAACTTCTTCGTTAGCCTTTTCAGATGCTCAACATGCTCTCGACTCAAGGCTGTTCCCATAGATGCGACAGCGTTTTCGATTCCAGCCCGATAGGCTGCAATGACATCCATGAATCCTTCCATCAGATAAATCTCACTGGCTTTTCCAGAAGATTTTTTAGCCCTATCCATATGATATAATTCGTAACTTTTGTTAAAAATTGCAGTCGATCGGCTATTTTTATACTTAGAAGTTTGTGAATCCGTTTTCTGCCAGATACGACCTGAGAAGGCAATAACCTTTCCTTGGTCATTTGTCAGGGGAAACATAATGCGATTGTGAAAGGTATCTACAAATTGATTAGCATCCGAGAGATAAAACAGTCCTGAATCTAGGAAATCCTCTTCACGATACTGAGCAGACAAACGTTGATAGAGATAGTTTCGCTCTGGGGGTGCCAAACCAATCCGAAAATGCTTGAGCACTTCATCTGTCAAACCACGCTGATAAAGGTAGTTTCTGGCCTCCTCCCCCATGGTTGTTGTCATGAGAATAGCATGATAAAATTTGGCAGCATCTTCATGCATATCATAAAGAGCTTGGTGGGGTGAAGCTGGCTTCTGCTCACTATAAAGCGGTTTTTCCACCTCTATCCCAACACGCTGACCTAAGATTTGGACAGCCTCCATAAAGGGAACCCCTTGGTACTCCTCTATGAACTTAAAGACATCACCTGAGCGCCCACAACCAAAACAGTGGTAAAACTGCTTGTCCTCTACAACGTTGAAAGAAGGTGTTTTTTCACCATGAAAAGGACAGAGCCCTAGATAGTTCCGTCCTGCCTTTTGTAAAGAAATCACATCTCCTATGACTTCCACAATGTTGGCATTGTTTTTGATTTCTTCAATGACTTGTTTGTCAACCATACACAATACCTCCATGTTATCATAGTTTACTTTATATAGTATACTTTATTTCAGAAAAAAAGTAAACCATTTCACTCATTTTCCCTACTTTATTCAAAGAGTTGATAATAATCAGAGATTTTCATTTTTGCTTTTTCTTCTTGGTTCAAATCTTGGATAATTCGTCCTTCTTTCATGACAATTAAACGATTGCCATATTTGAGAGCATCTTCCATATGGTGGGTAATCATAAGCGCTGTCAGCTGATCTTTCTTGACAAATTCATCCGTCAATTCCATCAAGGCCACACTGGTCTTTGGATCAAGGGCTGCAGTATGCTCGTCTAACAAGAGTAATTCAGGACGCTTCAAGGTTGCCATCAAGAGACTCAAGGCCTGTCTTTGACCACCTGATAAGAACTCAATCGGTGTATTCAAGTGTTTCTCAAGACCATTTCCTACTTTTTCAATGGTCGCTTGAAATTCATCCTTATAACTAGTCAAGCGTCGTGGTAACAATCCACGCTTTTCACCACGAAACTTGGCAATCAAAAGATTTTCAGCTACTGTCATACGGGGAGCTGTCCCCATCTTAGGATCTTGGAAAACTCGAGACAGATACTTAGCCCGCTTCTCTGGTGAAAACTTGGTAACATCTTCACCCAAAATACGGATGGTTCCACTGGTTAATGACAAGGTTCCTGCAATAGTGTTAAAGAGAGTTGATTTCCCAGCACCATTTCCACCTAAAATCGTGATAAAATCCTGTTCAAAAATTTCTAAGGAAACATCATTTAAAATAATCTTTTCTTCATCAAAGCCATTTTTAACGATTTTGGTTGCATTTTTTAATTCTACAATTGCTGTCATTTGCTTAACTTGGCTCCTTTCAAGATGGTTTGCTTAAATGTTGGAATCATGAGGCAGACTGCTAAAATCAAGGCACTGTATAAACGAAGGTAACTTGTATTAAAGCCAAGCGCAATAACTGCCCACACTAAGAATTGATAAGCGATAGACCCGACAACGATGGCAACCAGACGTTCTGCCAAACTCAAACTCTTGAAGATAACTTCTCCAATAATCAAACTTGCAAGTCCCACAACGATAACCCCGATTCCTCGAGATACATCGGCATAACCTTCTTGCTGAGCAATAAGAGCACCTGCAAGGGCAATCACACCATTTGATAAAACCAAACCCATAAGCTCCATGCGTCCAGTATGAATCCCGAAACTTCTAGCCATATCAGGATTGTCACCTGTAGCAATATAGGCCTGTCCGAGTTTGGTGTCCAAGAAAAAGAGCATGAGAGCAATAACAATACTCACAAAGATGAGACCTGTCAAGAGTTGATTCAAATCCGAATCAAAAGGCAAAACATCCTGAATTTGCTTGGTTCCAAGCAGGCCTAAATTCGCACGTCCCATAATTAAGAGCATGATAGAGTGACAAGAAGTCATCACCAAAATCCCTGAGAGCAAAGTTGGAATCTTCCCTTTTGTATAAAGAAGTCCTGCTGCCATTCCAGCCAAACAACCAGCTCCAACAGCAACAAGTGTCGCTAAAAAGGGATTCACACCTTTCGTTATCAGAGTGACAGCAACAGCCCCCCCAAGAGGGAAGGAACCTTCTGTCGTCATATCTGGAAAGTTCAAAATCCTAAATGTCATAAAGATTCCCAGACCTAGAATAGCCCAGACAAATCCTTGAGAAATAATAGATAATATCATCTGTTTCTTAACCTTTTTCTATATGATGTCTATTGTAAAAAATTAGAGGAGATGTCCCCAACTCCTCCATTACAGATTATTCGATCACTTGCCCTGCTTCTTTTAGAACAGATTCAGGAATCGTAATACCTAGCTCTTGTGCCATTTTTTTGTTGATTACTGATTTACCAGTTGAAAAGACATTTACTGGAGTATCGGCTGGTTTTGCACCTTTCAAGACTTGTGCAATCATTTTACCAGTTGCCACACCAAGGTCGTGTTGGTCAACTACAACGGATGCCAAGCCACCTGCTTCTACCATGGCAGTTGCGCTTGGGTAGATTGGTTTTTTAGCTGATTGGTTGCTTGATACAACAGTTGAGAAGGCTGAGGCAATAGTGTTATCAATTGGAACCCAGATAGCATCAACCTTACTAGTCATAACGTTAACTGTTGAAGCAATTTCATTTGTTGAAGGAACTGCAAATGTTTCCACTGTCAAACCTGCTTTTTCAGCATAAGCCTTAAATTCTTCAACCTGAGTTTTGGAATTATCTTCGCTACTTGAGTAAAGAGCTCCGATTGTTTTCACATTTGGTGTAAGAGCCTTAATAAGTTCAACTTGTTGTTGAGCTGGATTATGGTCAGATACCCCTGTAATGTTGCCACCTGGTTTTTTCAAATCTTTGACCAAGTTAGCACCAATTGGGTCTGTAATAGCGGCCATGATAACCGGTAGGTCTTTTGTGGCACTAGCCAAGCCTTGAGCAGCTGGCGTTGCAATACCAACCACAAGGTCATTCCCATTTGCAACCAACTGTTTGCTCATTGTCGCAACCTTACTTTGGTCACCTTCTGAGTTCATAAAATCGATTTTAACTTGATCATCTTTATATCCTTCTTCTGCAAGTCCATCTTGGATCCCTTTATAAATCAAGTCAAGAGATGGATGGCTCACAAACTGAAGGACACCAACTTTGGCAACTTTCTTCTCATTCTTAGCTTCTGGTTTATTCATTGAAGAGTAAATCAAGCTTCCTGCTACTAAGACTGCTAATGCAGCGATAATTCCAATTAAACGTTTATTTTTCATTCTATTTCTCCTTTTTATTCCTTTAAAATACTTCACTTATACAAACAAGCGACGCCATCGTTTTCTTTCCATACTAACCTCCATCAAAAAAGTCCTCACACAAAAAACTTGTGTGAGGACGTCGATGCGCGGTACCACCTCAATTATAGGGAATTCCCCTATCGCTCTGTCTCGCAATAACGAGATGCACTGTAAGGTGTGCTCACCGAATTTTTATGATTTCAAATTCTAAATAACATTCAGCCCAATTTTCATCATCATCACTTATCTGTTTTCAGCTACCACAGACTCTCTAAAAAGTTTGAATGATTACTTTTCTGAATGGTTAAATTATATCATTTTTCAACTACTTGTCAAGACTCTTTTAGCATTTTTTTGAACTATTCAAAAACTTCCCCTATAGAAAAGAGGAAGCTTGATAGGTATCAGCCTGAATTACGCAATCCTGTTGCAATTCCGTTGATGGTTGTATGGATTAATTTTTCTTGATCGCTTGATAATTCTCCTCGACGTTGACGTTTAATCAACTCCAACTGGATATAGTTGAGGATATTAAAGTAAGGCATACGGTAATCCAAACTGGCTTTTAGATATGGATTTTCAGCCAAAAGTTCGTCATACCCTTCGATAGCCAAGATAACTTCCTTGGTCACTTGCCATTCATTTAAAATAGTCTCATAGATTGCTTTTACTTGATCATCCTCACACAGTTTGGCATATTCAAAAGCAATGTTCATATTTGATTTTGACAAGACCATATCAACATTTGAAAGGAGCGATTGGAAGAAAGGCCAATTTTGGTACATATCTCGTAAGATAGCAATATTCTCTGGATTTTTATCGATAAATTCCTTGAAGCTTGAACCAACCCCATACCAGCCAGGGAACATGACGCGACTTTGCGACCATGAGAAGACCCAAGGGATAGCTCGCAAACCACCGATTTCAGTAATAGTCTTACGAGCGGCTGGACGAGAACCAATATTAAAGCTTGAAATAGCCTTGATTGGACTTGATTCGAAGAAATAATCATAAAAATGATCATTTCCAAAGACCAAATCACGGTAGATATCGTAACTACGGTCCACCACTTGATCCATAATAGCTTCGTAACGATTTGAGGTATTGGTATCGCT